>CALPVI020000125.1 GCA_943326975.2 Actinomyces viscosus
CCTGTACTTTGAACACCTGTTAGAACGCGCGCCATTTATTTATTTTTTGGGCTAATTTACTGATTATTTTAGCAAAATTGAATAGCATCGTTGAGTTAAAGTCGATTTTTGTATATTTGATTGATGAAGTATTGGAAATTCATATTTGGGAACATTTGGAAATTGTATGTAGGGTTTATTTTTTTTCTTACAGGTTTCTTATTGTACCCATTTTATTACCTTGCTTTATCCGCTCAAAAAACGAAAAAATTCACATTTAAATTATCTATTCTTTGGAGTCGTTTGATTCAATTTTTTTGTTTGTATCCTATACGAAAAAAGAAAGTTTCTCCATTACCAGAAGGACCCTATATTATTGTTGCTAATCATGCATCTTATTTAGATATCTTTTTAATTTGCTCAGTGCTTCCAGAACACCCATTTGTTTTCTTAGGGAAAAGTGAATTGTTGAATTATCCTTTGTTAAGAACATATTTTAGAAAATTACATATTCCTGTTTTTCGAAACGATAGGATGAAAGCAGCCAAGTCCTTTATTCAAGCAAAAAAAGCTGTTCAAGAAGGTTGGAGTTTGATGATTTTTCCTGAGGGAGGTATTTCGGATGAAAATTTACCTAAAATGATGCCTTTTAAAGAAGGGGCATTTAAATTGGCAAAAGGGTTAAATATACCTATAGTTCCTTTGACATTTACTAATAATCATTTGTTGTTTACCGATCCAGGCGAAGGCTTTGGAGGAGCAAGACCTGGTATTTCGGATGTGTATATCCACCCGTTTGTAAGTGTTGAGAAGATTCAATCCATGACGGAAAAAGAATTAAGTGATTATTGCTTTGATATCATTAATGAACCATTAAAAGCATTGTATCCCTCAATTGTTTCTTGATTTTCTTGAACAACCTAACAATATAAATCCTCTTTTCCTTATCTTTGAAAAAAATATTTCCATGAGAGTTTATTTAGACAATGCAGCAACAACACCTGTAGCACCAGAAGTAGTGGAAGCTATGATTCCTGTTTTAAGATCAGAATTTGGGAATCCTTCATCTTCACATTCCTTTGGAAGACAGGGAAAGGCTTTAATTGAAACTTCTCGAAGAACGATATCTAAATTTTTGAATTGTCAACCTTCTGAAATTATTTTCACTTCTGGTGGAACGGAAGCTGATAATATGGCTTTGTTTTCATCTGTGCATTTGATGGGAGTGAAGCATATTGTAACTTCTTCTATAGAGCATCATGCAGTTGGTCATACAGCTGAAGCGATTGAAAAGTTATATGGAGTGAGAGTGAGTAATGTTAAGTTAGATAAACAAGGAAATGTTGATTTAAAAGATTTGGAAAATTTATTAATTACCGAAGATAAAACATTGGTGTCCTTAATGCATGCAAATAATGAAATAGGAACTTTGCTACCATTAAAAAAAGTCAGTGAAATGTGCCGTAAATACAATGCGTTATTTCATTCGGATACGGTTCAAACTATGGGACATTATGCTTTTGATTTACAAGATTTGGATATTGATTTCTTAACTTGTGCTGCACATAAATTTCATGGACCAAAAGGTATTGGTTTTTTATATGTAAATAAAAAAGCGAAAGTTGAATCTTTGATTCACGGTGGTGCGCAAGAACGTGGATTGCGTGGTGGAACAGAAAATGTTCACGGAATTGTTGGTTTAGCTAAAGCGATGGAATTGGCTTATGAAGATGTAACAGGTCATCAAAAACATGTTCAGCAGCTTAAATCATACATGATTGAACAATTAAAATCAATATTGCCAGATGTTTCTTTCCATGGAGAAGTTGATCCGGTGAAGAGTTTGTATACTGTACTGAATGTTTCATTTCCTAAAACTGAAAAAAGTGGTATGTTACTTTTTACCTTGGATTTGAAAGGAATTGCTTGTAGTGGAGGTAGTGCGTGTACATCAGGGGCCGTTCAGAGTTCGCATGTTCTTCAGGGAATTCAAGCGGATGTTACTAGACCGAATGTACGTTTTTCATTTTCAAGATATACTACGAAAGAAGAGATTGATTTTGCGCTTGAAAAAATTAAAGAGACATATGCAAATAGCGTAATTATCTAATTAGTTGAAAATTCACAACAAGGTTCATTTTTTCAAAACTTTAACTATTTTTGAGAAAACAAGAATAGTTGAGTGCAAATAATAAGCATATTTTAGTTCTGAGTTCATGGTATCCCTCAAGGGTAAAACCATTTCTTGGAAATTTTATCAAACGATTTGTTGAAATTATCTCAGTAAAGTATAAAGTCACAGTGCTATATACTATTTCAGATGCTACAATTTCAGAGATTGAATTGACTCAAACACAAAATGCTAATCTCACAGAGATTATTGTCTATTATCCAAAACAAAAATTCATTCTATCTAAACTTTTAATGCAGTATAGAGCATTGAAAATGGGTTTGAATTTAATTAAAAATGTCTCCTTCATTCATGCAAATGTTCTGTTTCCGAAAGGTTTACAGTTTTATATAGCAAAGCGTTATTATAAATGCCCGATGATTTTATCTGAGCATGGATCCTATTATCGTGAAGAAGTTCGCAGGAATCGAACATTTTTTCAGAAAATCTTTTTCTCATTTTTATCAAAGCAATTTGATCAAGTAATAGCTGTATCCGACTTATTGCGTAAGGATATGCAACATGATTTTAAAACAAAAAAAATCACAATTATTCCCAATGCAATTAATACAAAACTCTTTATTCCTCCTTCTAATAAAAAAAGTAGTCTCCAGAAAATCAAATTTTTGCATGTTTCAACTTTAGATGAATCAATCAAAGATCCAAAAGGTATTTTAGATGCTTGTAAATTATTAGTTAAAGGTGGATGTACAAATTTTCATTTGACTGTAGTAAGCGACGAGCCATATACAAAATGGGAGTCCTACCTTTATTCCAAAAACATTGTCGATTTTGTTACATTTATTGGACCTTTGGAGGAAAAACAATTAGTTCCTTACTATCAATCTGCTGATGCATTTCTATTATTTTCTAAATACGAAACGTTTTCAATTGTCTTAGCCGAAGCATGGTCATGTGGTTTGCCAGTGATAACAACTCCTGTGGGTATAGGAGAAACTATTGATATGAAATTAGGTTACCAAGTTGAAGTTGGAAATGCAGCGTTATTAGCTAGAACAATGTTTCGATTTACCCAAGAGAAAGATCGATTTGATTCTCATTTAATTCGAACACATTCTAAACAGTATTCATCTGAAAATGTTCTATCTATTTACAAGAAAGTAATAAGTCAATTGACAGTAAAATAAGTTGTAGAAATGGACAAAATAAAAGTGCATCATGCTGTTCTTCTATTTGTGGAGGAAAAGATTAATCAGTTAAAAAGTGTGTTAGATGAAATTTGTCATTCAACAGCAGAAGATAGTAAAAGTTCTGCTGGAGATAAGCATGAGACTTCTACCTCAATGGCCCAGTTAGAACAAGAAAAATTATCTAAACAAATCAAAGATTTTATTCAATTGAAAGAGATATTAGATAAAATAAATCCTTCAATTGGACATAATAAAATTGAGTTAGGAAGTTTGATTGAGACGAACAGAGGATGGTATTATTTCTCTGTAGGAGTCGGATTAGTTAATGTTGAAAAAGAAAATATTTTTTGTTTGACACTTCAATCCCCAATTGGACAATTATTAAAGGGAAAATCTATTAGTGAAAAAATAGTTTTTAATGGGAATGAAACAATTGTTTTATCCGTAAAATGATGCTTTTTTAATAGTTGACAATAAGAATAGATGGTTTAAAACAAAAAAAGCTGTCCGTTTTGGACAACTTCTTGCTTAATTATTTTTCTTCTGCATTTAACGATTCTTCTTTATGCGTTTCTTCGTTGCTTTCAACTTCTGCTTTAACCTCTTTAGGGAAATATCTTCTTTGACGAATAAATATCAAAACAATACCTGTAGAAATAGAAAAATCTGCTAAGTTCCAAATAGCTGGAAAAACTTCATTCCCACCTACTAATGGCACCCAATTTGGCCAATGAGCTTCAAATTTGAACATATCAACTACGTTTGCAAATAAAAAGCCTGTATGACGCGTTTCAATCTGACCAAATATTCCACAATCGCTTTTAATCCCTGAACCCTCTAAATGATTGAAAGGCATGCAAGGATCGTATTTGAATACGAAATCGTAGAACATGGAATCAATTAAATTTCCTGCAGCACCAGCTAAAATTAAGCCAACAGCAATTAGAAATTCTCTTTTAACTCCTCTTTGAGCTTGTTTAAACCAATAATAACCAATTGCAAAAATGGCTACAATTCTGAAAATGCTTAATGCTAATTTATGCCAAGCTTGAGAACCAAAAGTTGTCCCAAAAGCCATACCTTGATTTTCAATATAATTTAATTTAAACCATTGTCCAACCAAAGGGAATTCTTCACCTGGTGAGAAATGAGATTTAATATAAATCTTAATGAATTGGTCTAAAAATAAAATGAGGGCAACAAGGGCCCCCACTAATATGATATTTTTTTTCACACTAATCTTTTTGAATATTTTTCGCTTCAATACTCATAGTTGCATGCGGAACTAATAACAATCTTTCTTTAGGTATTAATTTCCCTGTAACTCTACAAATACCATATGTTTTATTTTCAATTCTTGTAAGAGCGTGTTGAAGATTTTGAACAAATTTTTCTTGACGAGCGGATAATTGAGCAACCTCTTCTCTTGATAAAGTTTGAGAACCATCTTCCATCATATTGAAAGTTCTACCTGTATCGTCAGTTCCATGGTTATCATTATTAGATAAAGAATCGCGAAGTAATGCGTAATCAATATTTGCTTCTTCCAATTTTTTTTGGATTAATTCTTTAAACTCTAGTAATTCTGCGTCTGAATATCTTGTTTTTTCCTGCGACATGTCTATATAATTTTATGTTTATTTATTGTTAGTCTGTGTAGAGAGACAAATATAAACTAAAATTACAAATGACAAAATAGAAAAGAACGAATGAAAACAATTTTTTAGAATAGAAGATAAAATTCTAGTTTATGAAAATAGGATGATTTCTATCGTCTAAAAATTATTTATCTTCGCGTTCTTATGATAAGACTTTTTTTAGGAAATCGTTCAGCAGTTCTGTTTTTATTACCTTTTGTAATATTGATTTATGTAATTGTGAATTATTTTACAAATTATTATCAATATACATCCTATTCAAATTTTGGTTTTTGGGGAAAAGTTGACCTTTCTTCTAGTTTTGTTTTAATTCAAATTATTTCGAGCACTTTCATTTTATTGAATGCGGTTGGAATTAATGCAATTTTTAACTGGAATGAATTTTTAGGACGAAATAGTTTTATTCCTGCATTAATTTATGTGATTTTGATGAGTTATTATCACTCATTCTATAAAATTGATGGTCTTTTGATTTCTCATAGCGCATTGATAATTACATTGTATTTATTGTTTAAGTTGAGACAAAATGAAGACGGAAGAAAACTTGTTTTCAACGCTGGTTTTTTTACAGGTTTAGCTGCAACATTTCATCCTCCAATTATCGGATTTTTACCTTTTTTATATTTTATGATTTGGACAATTCGTCCTTTTTTAATTCGAGAAATCATTCTTGCATTTTGTGGTTTTATTACACCCCTTTTGTATGCAGGATTTTATTTAATGTATTCGAAAACATCAATTGATTTACAATTATTGAAAGTGCCTTCCAATTATGATAGAAGAAAGTTTGATTTCTTAGTATCTACAGGTATTTTCACTTTGTCTTTTTTATTGAGTATTATTAGTATTCAGACTAGTGCGCAAAAAAGTTCCATACGTTTAAAGAAAATGGTTCAAATACTTTGGTGGATCATCGTAACAGGAATTGTTTTAGGTATTTTAGATTATGTTTTGTTCAAACAGATTGAACGTTTCAGTCTTTTAATGATTCCTTTATCTTTTTTATTAACATTTTCTTTCACCCATAAAACGTGGTTTCATATTGCA
>CALPVI020000126.1 GCA_943326975.2 Actinomyces viscosus
ACTAATCTTTTTGTGAAGTCAACATCATTTTCATTCGATATGTTTTTATAAGATGCTACTTGAAAGTACGAACCTTCACTTTTTAGTAATTCGAATCTACTGTCTTTGATTAAATTTCTAAATAAATCTCTTTTGTCCTGATAAAATGCTCCTAATTCATTTACATTGACTTGTTGCATGTATTCAGCTAAAGCAACTTGTGCCACACTATTTACGCAGAAAACCAAGAATTGATGTACTTTTTTGATTTCGTTCATGATATGTTCCGGCGCAACTAGGTAACCTACTTTCCAACCTGTGATGTGAAATGTTTTTCCAAAAGATGAAACAACAATTGTTTTCCTAATTAGTTTTTCACGCGTGTTGGCAGAAATATGCTTTTCTTCAAAAGTAATGTATTCATATACTTCATCAGAAAGTAAATATACTTTTGGAAATTTATCTAAAATTGTTTCTAAATTTTCAATATCTGAAAGTTTTAAAATTGTTCCAGAAGGATTATGTGGGTTGTTCATAATAAGCATAGCTGTTTTATCTGAAAATGCTTTTTCAATTTTATTCCAATCAATTGAAAAATCATCTTCTAAAGAAACATGAACAGGTATACCTCCAGCCAATATGATTGCAGGTTCATAACAATCATAACAAGGGTCAATAATTATTACTTCTTGTCCAGGGTGAACCAATGCTTGAATTGTCGTGTAAATTCCTTGTGTTGCTCCAGCTGTTACTAACAATTCTGTGTTTGGATTCACTGAACGATGGTAGCTTGATTGTATTGTTTTTGCAATTTGTTCTAATAATGGTCCATATCCTGCCATTGGTAAATATTGATGAACAGATTGCGTTGAGATAGATTGTAAAATAGAAGTTAATTTCTCATCAACTGGAAAGTTTGGAAATCCTTGGGATAAATTAATTGCGTTATGTTCGTTAGCTAATTTCGACATTACTGTAAAAATAGTAGTGCCTACATTTGGAAGTTTTGAAGTCATATGTTTGTTCTTGAATCTGAATTACAAATATAAAGATGTATTAGGAATTTACTAAAATACCATTCAGGTATTATTCTAAAGATTAACTTTAACAAAAATTTAAACAATGAAATTATCAGTTCTTTTTGGAATAGTTGCTCTTGTTCTTTTTTCATGTGGATCAAAAGATGAGCAATTTTGTGAATGTATGAAAGTAGGAGAAGAATTCAATCAAACATCAAAAGAAATTTTAGTAAAAGGTGAATCTTCCAAATTAGTAGCAAAATTTAAGGCTTTAAAATCTAAAAAAGAGAAAGTATGTAAAAAGTACGAAACGATGGGTGGTAAGGAGATGTTGGAGCGTAAAGCAGAATGCGCTGAATAATTTTCTGAAATACGTTTAGTTTACGTCTAATTTTCATATCTTTGCACTTTCAAAATTAAGAATCATGTCTGTTGAAGTAAAAATATTTTCCGGAAGAGCTACATTAGATTTAGCTGGTAAAATTGCGAAAAGCTATGGCTTATCCCTTGGAGATGTTAAAGTTACAGATTTCAGTGATGGAGAATTTCAACCATCTTTTGAAGAAACAGTAAGAGGGAAAGATGTATTTATAATACAATCTACTATGCCTCCTGCAGATAATCTTTTTGAATTATTATTAATGGTAGATGCTGCAAAAAGAGCATCAGCTAGAAAAATTATAGCAGTAATTCCTTATTTTGGATTTGCTCGTCAAGATAGAAAAGACAAACCAAGAGTTGCTATCGGTGCAAAATTGGTTGCAAATATGTTAATGGCTGCTGGAGTTAATCGTTTAATGACGATGGATTTACATGCAGATCAAATACAAGGTTTCTTTGAAGTTCCTGTAGATCATTTATTTGCATCTACAATTTTTTACAAAGAAATGGAAGCATTGAATACAGGTGATTTAGTAATTGCTGCACCAGATGCAGGAGGAGCGAAAAGAGCGAATTCATATGCTAAAAAATTAGATGTTGGTTTAGCTTTATGTCACAAATCTCGTAAGAAAGCAAATGAAGTTGCTGAAATGACGGTGATAGGTGATGTTGAAGGTAAAGATGTTATTTTGGTTGATGATATGTGCGATACTGCAGGTACATTAACAAAAGCAGCAGATTTATTTATGGAAAAAGGAGCAAAAAGTGTAAGAGCTTTCTGTACACATGCAATCCTTTCAGGTCCAGCTTATGAAAGAATTGAAAAATCTTCATTGACTGAATTAATTGTAACAGATACAATTCCATTGAAACAACAAAGTAGTAAGATTCGTGTTTTATCCGTAGCAGATTTGTTTGCTGACATCATTCACGGAATGGTAAACAATGAATCAATTAGTTCACATTTTATAATCTCATAAATAAATAAAAATGAAAAAAGCACAATTGAGCGGTTCGGTTAGAGCGAACGTAGGGAAAAAGGATGCTGCCCTTACAAGAAATTCAGGGTTAGTTCCGTGTGTAGTTTACGGATCAGGTGAACAAACTCACTTTTCTGTAAAAGATATTGATATCGAAAGAATCGTATTTTCTCCAGATGTTTATCAAGTGGAATTAGATATTGAAGGTAAAAAAGTAACAGGTGTTATTCGTGAATTACAACAACACCCACTTACAGGTAAAGTTCAACACGTTGACTTCTTACAATTAGAGGATAACAGACCTGTAAGAGTTGAATTACCAGTTCGTATCGTTGGATCTGCTAAAGGAGTAATGAGCGGTGGTAAATTAATGCAAGCTTACCGTCGTTTAAGAGTTGTTGGTTTACCAGCTGCTTTACCAGAATCTATTACTTTAAATGTATCAAGTTTAAAAATCGGTAAATCTATCCGTGTTGGTAATATCAACATCCCAGGAGTTACGATTTTAGATCCACATGCATCTGTAGTAGTTTCAGTTCGTATGGCTCGTGGTGCTGTTAAACCAGTTGAGACTGACGATGAAGAAGAAGAAGTTGTTGACTTTGTAGTTTTAGATAAATAAGACTCAAATCAATCAAAATTAAAATTAAAGCTGTCCAATTGGGCAGCTTTTTTTTTGATCAAAATTCTAGGTTATCATTTGTCAACCTTCAGTATACTATTATTCTTTATTACTTTTCGAATAATCAGTTACTAAGTCTGATTAGTTTAAGAAAACTCTTTATGCCTTTTATGGTTCATTTCATTTAAAACCAATCACAAAATTCATTAACATTTTACCACCTCGAAGCAACATTCGCATAGATTCTGAAATCTATTTATTATCTTCGTAATTCGTAAAATTTACACAACGAAATGAGCCAAAAATATCAAGAATACAAAGGGTTAAACTTACCTAACGTAGCACAAACAGTTTTAGAAAAGTGGGAGCAAGAGAAAGTTTTTGAAAAATCGATTTCTACTCGTGATGAAGATAAACAATATGTGTTTTTTGAAGGACCGCCATCTGCAAATGGTCTTCCTGGAATTCACCACGTTATGGCTCGTTCTATTAAAGATATTTTTTGTCGCTATAAAACGTTGAAAGGATTTCAAGTTAAACGTAAAGCAGGTTGGGATACACACGGACTTCCAGTGGAGTTAGGTGTTGAAAAAGAATTAGGCATTACGAAAGAAGATATCGGATCTAAAATATCTGTTGATGATTACAACAAAGCGTGTAAAGAAGCAGTAATGCGTTACACAGATATTTGGAATGATTTGACACACAAAATGGGTTACTGGGTAGATATGGAAGACCCATACATTACTTACGAACCAAAATACATGGAATCTGTTTGGTGGTTATTAGGTCAATTATACGAGAAAAATTTAATATACAAAGGATATACAATTCAACCATACTCACCAAAAGCAGGTACAGGTTTATCTTCACACGAGTTAAACCAACCAGGCTGTTACCGAGATGTGAAAGATACAACGGTTGTTGCACAATTTAAGGTGGTTGATGGACAGAAATTACCATTCGGTGATGCCGTAGAGACGTCATTAATGACATCCCTATTGGCATGGACGACAACCCCATGGACATTACCATCAAATACAGCATTGTGTGTTGGACCAAAAATTGAATATGTATTGGTGAAATCATTCAACCAATATACACACGAACCAATCAAAGTGATTTTAGCGAAGAATTTGGTTGGTTATCAATTTTCAAAAGGATTTGTTGCAGTTGAAAATGAAAGCGAATTAAATTATACAAAAGGAGATAAACAAATACCATATTTCATTGCTGGTGAATGTATTGGAACAGATTTAGTTGGAATTCAATATGAGCAATTAATGCCATATGCTTTGCCTGCTGAAACACCAGAAAAAGCATTCTATGTAATCAGTGGTGATTTCGTTACTACAAGTGATGGTACTGGTATCGTTCACATAGCACCTACATTTGGTGCAGATGATGCGAGAGTTGCAACTGAATCAGGAATACCTGCAATGTTGGTAGCGGACGAAAAAGGAAACTTAGTTCCGTTGGTTGATTTAACAGGTCGTTTCAGAACTGAAATAAAAGATGAGGTTTTCGGTTTATCACAAGAATACGTGAAAGCAGATTACTTGACAGATGATGAAAAAGCAACTGAATTAGCTATTCAAAAAGAAAATTTAAAATCAATTATACCGGATTTAAAAGCTTATATGTCAGTTGATGAACGTATCGCTCTTAAATTAAAGATTGAAAATAAAGCATTCAAGATTGAGAAGTACGAACACAGTTACCCACACTGTTGGAGAACGGATAAATCTGTTTTATATTACCCATTAGATTCTTGGTTCATTCGAGTAACAGATGTGAAAGATAGAATGATTGAATTAAACAACACAATTAACTGGAAACCAGAATCTACAGGTTCAGGTCGTTTCGGGAAATGGTTGGAAAATGTAAATGATTGGAATTTATCGCGTTCTCGTTATTGGGGTATTCCAATACCAATTTGGTCTTCTGCTGAGGGTGATGAGCGCATCATTATTTCTTCAGTTGAACAGTTGAAAGCAGAATGTGAGAAAGCAGTTCAAGCAGGAGTGATGGACTCAAATCCATTGGCGGATTTCGTTGTAGGTGATATGTCGAAAGAGAACTATGCGAAAATTGATTTACATAAAAACTATGTAGATACAATTACATTGGTTTCTGCTTCTGGAAAACCGATGAAACGTGAATCAGACTTAATTGATGTTTGGTTTGATTCAGGAGCGATGCCTTATGCGCAATGGCATTACCCGTTTGAAAACAAAGATTTAATCGACAATAGAAAAGGTTATCCAGGTGATTTCATTGCGGAAGGAGTAGATCAAACTCGTGGTTGGTTCTATACTTTACATGCAATTGCTACGATGGTATTTGATTCTGTAGCTTATAAAAATGTAGTTTCTAACGGATTGGTATTAGACAAAAACGGTCAAAAAATGTCGAAACGTTTAGGGAATGCCATCGATCCTTTTACAACGTTAGAGAAATACGGACCAGATGCGACACGTTGGTACATGATTACAAACGCGCAACCTTGGGATAACTTAAAGTTTGATTTAGAAGGTATTACAGAAGTTCAACGTAAATTCTTTGGTACACTTTACAATACGTATTCGTTCTTTACATTGTATGCAAATATTGATGGATTTGATTATTCAACTCCAGATGTTGCTTGGAATGAAAGACCAGAAATCGATCGTTGGATTTTATCAAAATTAAATTCATTGATCAAAGAAGTAGATGAAGCATTTGAAATCTATGAACCAACAAAAGCTGGACGTTTGATTCAAGAATTTGTTTCAGATCAATTGTCTAACTGGTACGTACGTTTATGTAGAAGACGTTTCTGGAAAGGAGATTTTACAACAGATAAGATATCTGCTTACCAAACATTATATACGTGTTTAGAAACAGTGGCAATATTAGGTTCGCCGATTGCTCCGTTCTTCATGGATCAATTGTTCTCTGATTTAAACGCTGTTACAAATAGACATGCAGCTACTTCAGTACATTTAGCTGATTTCCCGAAAGTGAATGAAGCATTGAT
>CALPVI020000127.1 GCA_943326975.2 Actinomyces viscosus
ACAAAATATATCTTAAAGTGAAAAGATTTAACAATTATCTTCTAAATTAATTAAAAAATCTGCAAACGATAAAAATTTTAATTATTTTTACAAAGTTAAAATAGAAACATTAATATGGCAACAGATTTATACGTACAACCAGATTATTATAATTTGGATGATTTATTGACAGAAGAGCACAAAATGATTCGTGATGCTGCACGTGCTTGGGTAAAGAAAGAAGTTTCTCCAATTATTGATGAGCATTTTGAAAAAGCTACGTTCCCACAACATTTATTAAAAGGTTTGGGAGAAATAGGTGCTTTTGGACCTTATATTCCAGAGGAATATGGTGGGCCAGGTTTAGATCAAATTTCATATGGTTTGATCATGCAAGAATTAGAGCGTTGTGACTCAGGTTTACGTTCAACTGCTTCTGTTCAAAGTTCATTAGTGATGTACCCAATTTGGAAATACGGATCTGAAGAGCAAAAACAAAAATACTTACCAAAATTAGCTACTGGTGAAATGATGGGATGTTTTGGTTTAACTGAACCAGATCATGGATCAAACCCAGGTGGAATGATTACAAATTTCAAAGATGCTGGTGACGGTGAAAACGTTATTTTGAACGGTGCTAAAATGTGGATTTCTAATGCTCCATTTGCAGATATTGCTGTAGTTTGGGCAAAAGATGAAGCGGGTAGAATTCACGGAATTGTAGTTGAAAGAGGAATGGAAGGATTTTCAACTCCTGAAATGCATGGTAAGTTATCATTAAGAGCTTCAGCTACTGGTGAATTAATTTTCGTAAATGTTAAAGTTCCAAAAGCTAACATTTTACCAGGAAGATCAGGTTTAGGTGCTCCGTTAAGCTGTTTAGATTCTGCTCGTTTTGGAATTGCATGGGGTGCTTTAGGTGCTGCTATGGATTGCTACGATCAAGCTTTGAGATATTCTAAAGAAAGAACACAATTTGGAGTTCCAATTGCAGCTTTCCAATTAACTCAAAAGAAATTAGCTGAGATGATTACTGAAATCACTAAAGCACAATTATTAACTTTCCGTTTAGGTCAATTGAGAAATGAAGGAAAAGCAACTTCAGCTCAAATTTCTATGGCGAAACGTAACAATTGTGAAATTGCTTTAAACATCGCAAAAGAAGCTCGTCAAATTCATGGTGGAATGGGTATTACTAGCGAATATTCTATGATGCGTCACATGGCGAACTTAGAATCAGTAATTACTTATGAAGGAACACATGATATTCACTTGTTAATTACAGGTATGGATATTACAGGTATTCCAGCATTTACAAGAGAAATGCCAGACTTGAAATAATAGTAATATAAAGTTTTAAAAACCTGTCTATTTATTAGGCAGGTTTTTTTATATAATCGAATCTTGTAGTTAGAATAAATATTCTAAATTGCATCTATCAACTTAGCCAACATTTTGTCTAAATCACTAATGCCATCTATAGTATGAGTATATAACTTCAGCCTTAATTTTGAACATTGATAAATGTCTGCATCTGGATGATGCTTATTTTCATCAGCTAATTTTGCTACTTTTAATAAAAATTCAGCTAATTCAGTTTGACTATCAAAACTAAATTCTTTAATTAATTTATTATCTAAAACATTCCAATTCATTTATTTGCCATTTATTAGTTAAAGTGTTAATTGAATTTTTTAAGCTCATTAAACTATCTATTACAAAATAGTTTGTTTGCATTTCAGATGTACAAAAATTCGTATCTAAAATAGTCATTAAATCAAAGTCTAACCTTTCAATTTCATTTGAATAGAGTGAAGAAATAGATTCACCAAAAGAAGATAAAATTCCAGCACCATAGATTCTTAATTTAGTACCTTCCATTATTAACCCAAATTCAATTGTAAACCAATAAAGCCTTTGTAATTGGAGTAATTTCTCTTGATTTGAAATAAATGATTTACCAAGTATGCCAAATTGATGAATAAATTCAGAATATTCAGAATTTGATAATAATGGAACATGCCCAAAAACATCATGAAACATATCTGGTTCTTCTAAATAATCTAATTTTTCCATCGATCTCAACCAAGTGGAAGATGGGAATTTTTTTTCTGCAAGTAGTTCGAAAAATTGATCAACTGGTATTAAACCGGGTACGCATTCGATTTGCCAACCTGTTTTAGAAGAAAACCAACCATTTATTTCTTCAAAATTTGGCAATTTATCTGCATTCAGAACACTTCTCATTTCTTCTAAAGCATATAAATAATCTTTACTTGCTTTATTATTCAAATTATCCAACTGACGATGGAACAAAGTTGACCAAACAACTAAATCCTCATCCGTGTAAATTTCATACAATTGTTTCATGTTATAAATTACTAGGTAAAAAAAAGCCCGATTCTAAAGAACCGAGCTAGTAAAAATTTTCTAAAAAAGACAAAACTATCTGGTTCTCATTTAAAGAACTAAATAATAAATACATATCATTGCACTATTTTTCATCGCTTGCAAAGTTATACTGCTTTATAGAATATTTGTAATGTTTAATTGTTTTTAATTTGGGATTTGTCCTAGAAATGAATCAATACTTAATAAACACATTTTTTGGTTCAGTAAAGAACCTTAAAGCTTCAAATCCACCTTCACGACCTACACCAGATGCTTTCACACCACCAAATGGCGTTCTTAAATCTCTGACCATCCAAGAGTTTATCCAAACAATACCTGATTGCGCTTGATCTGCAATGCGGTGTGCACGTTTTAAATCTGAAGTCCAAAGTGTAGTTTGTAATCCATATTGGGTAGAGTTTGCCATCATTACAACCTCATCCTCTGAATCGAAGGGCGTAATTGTAACAACTGGTCCAAAAATTTCTTCTTGATTGGTTCTACAATTATACGGTAATCCTTCAATCACTGTAGGACGAATATAATAACCTTCATTATAAGGCGCTTCTAAAATTACTCTTTCTCCACCTGTTAGAACTGTGCCACCCTCTTCTTTTGCTAATTCAACATAAGACAATACCTTTTCCATGTGAGGTTTAGAAACTAAAGCACCTAAATTTGCTTTTGGATCAGAAGGATAAGAAACAACAGATTTAGAAACTTTTGCAATAAAAGCTTCCTTGAATTTATCATAAATAGCTCTTTCAACGAAAATACGAGAACCACATAAACAAATTTGTCCTTGATTTGCAAAAGAAGAACGAACCGTTGTAGACAACATATCATCAAAATCGCAATCGGCAAAAACAATAACTGGATTTTTACCACCTAATTCCAATGATAATTTCTTAAACATGGGTGCAGCTGTACGAGCTAAATATTCTCCTGTTTTAGTTCCACCAGTAAATGAAATTGCTTTGATTTTTGGGTGCTTTACAATTGCATCTCCCACTTTATGACCAAAACCATGTAATATATTCAAAACACCTGCAGGCATCCCTGCTTCCTCTACTATTTTCCCTAATAAATAGGCTGTATATGGAGTAACTTCAGATGGCTTAGCAATTACACAGTTTCCTGCAGCTAAAGCCGGAGCAATTTTCCAAGAAAACAAATACAAAGGTAAATTCCAAGGAGAAATACAACCTACGATTCCAATTGGTTTGCGTAAAGTATAATTTATACCCACACCTTCCATATAATGGGATTCAGATGCAAAATGTAAAATTCCTGTTGCGAAGAAATGAAAATTTGAAATAGCTCTTGGGATATCAACATGAGCAGCCAATGAAACTGGCTTCCCGTTGTCTCTTGATTCAGCTTGAACGAATTCATCCATTCGCTTTTCAATACCTTCTGAAAGTTTTACTAAAATTGCACTGCGTTCTTCAACCGACATTTTAGACCAAATAGGAAATGCTTTTTCAGCTGCCTCAACAGCCAATTCAACATCCTCACTATCTGAATCTGGTATTAAACTATACGGTTTTCCGGTAGCAGGTTCAATATTGTCAAAATATGCATTGCTAACTGGTGCAATGTATTTCCCATCAATGAAGTTTTGAAGTTTTTCCATAGTGTAATTTTCGCTAAACGAAGTTAAGTAATATTTTATAAAATCACTAATTGTTGAAATATACAATGCTTAGTAAATCTATAATATCAGAATAAATTTACTTTATTATAAGGGCAGAAAAGTATTTAAAATAACTATTAGAAACTTACTCTAACTTACTTTAGTGAAGGAAATACTTTTGAAATGAATCTTAAAAACCAATTCCCAAAAAGTTTCGCGAATAGAAAACCGATGAAAACACCAGTTGAATTGGCTAACATATCATAGAAAGAAGGATCTCTACCGGGAACTAAACCTTGGCAAAATTCCATTAATAAACCGTAACCGATTGCCGAAAATATACCTAACCATTTTTGTTTAACGGTCTTACAAAGTAAAATTACATTAAAAGACAAAGCTGCATAAGCCAAGAAATGACCTACTTTATCATTCGTAGGTAAACTTTCATCGCCAGGTAAACGTAAACTGTAATATGTTATGATGATTACAATTAGAACTACAAAAAGTTTAATTAGTTTCATAACCTGTTACTTTCCCTTTTTGTATTGCCGGTAAACCATCTTTCAACCATTTTGGAGCAGGTTTTCCTTGTAAGTAATAATCAAAGTATTGACGCATACGAATGCTTAAATCAATTTTGTTTGGCAATTTCGTTAAATTATGATCGTCCCCATTATAGTTCAACATCCAACATGGTTTTCCTAAACGCTTTAATCCTGTAAACATTTCAATTCCTTGATACCATGGAACTGCTCCGTCTTCATCATTCGCCATGATTAACAAAGGAGTTTTTACATTTGGTAAATGAAAAATAGGCGAATTTTCGATATACAATTCAGGTGCTTCCCAAATTGTTTTACCGATTCGACTTTGTTGTTTTTCGTATTGAAATTGTCTATTTAAACCTGTTCCCCATCTGATTCCTCCATAGGCTGAAATCATATTAGAAACAGGAGCACCTGCCATTGCTACGGCATAACGGTTTGTCATCGTAATCAATTGTGCAGTTTGATAACCTCCCCAACTTTGTCCTTGTAATCCCATGCGAGTTGAATCAATAGCAGGATATAATTTCAACATTCTATCTGTACCACTCATGATACAATTGTATGCTGATTTTGCTGGTTTGCCGATTGTATAACGAATATCTGGTATGAAAACAAAATAACCTGCTGAAGCATATTCTGTTGGGAAAATAATAGAAGCTGTTGGACGAGGAGCGCTGTAATTATTAAAATTCTCACTATTTAATTCATAATAATAAATCAACATAGGATATTTCTTTGTTGAATCATAATTTTCTGGTTTGTATAATAAACCTTTCAAAGGAATGCCATCGTAAGTTTTCCATTCAACCTGTTCAACAGTTGCCCAATTATATAAAGCTTGCTGAGGATTTACATTTGAAATTGTTTTTTCATTCGCAAAAGCAGTGTCTAACAAATGTATATCTGGATAATCTTTCACTGTTGATTTACGAATAGTATTAATCGTATGGTATTTTGAAGACATTAAACTCACTATTTCCATTGGAGTTTGGTATTTTAATTCCATCGTTGGATTCACTTCACTACCTGACAAAGTATAAATTGAATTGGCTCTTGTTTTTTCTTTTGTTCCTTTTAAATAAAGTGTAGAATAATCAATGTAAATACTATCATAAGTCCAAAATTGAGGAATGAATTTCGTTTTGGATGCTATCCCTCCTTCTTTGGTTATAGAATTCAAGGTACTATTTTCTAAATTGTAAGACCAAATATCGTATTCAGATTGAATCAATAAGGCTTTTTCATTAGAAAACCAACCAATAATTCCTAATGGAGCAGCTACTTCAGGTGTGCCATTGTTGTCGATTTGCCATCTAATATCTTTACGATTACATGTCAAACAAATCGTTTTCTTATTTGTTAAATCAACAGCATAATGATTTGCAGTTTCACCATCAAAATAAGTGTAATAATTTCCTTTA
>CALPVI020000128.1 GCA_943326975.2 Actinomyces viscosus
ACATGTATATCAAGCGGAACAAGTATTACAACAAGTATCTTATTAGGTTCACCAAATTCTGTAATTGCAAGTGTTACAACTGCTGCTACTTGTAATAATCCAACTGCTGAAATAACAGTTTCTTCACCTATTGGAGTTGAATATGTTTATAGTGTTAATGGTAATGATTATCAAACTAGTCCAATTTTTGTTGGATTATCTGATGATACAACTTATAATATTACTGTTAGAAGAGTTATAGATACAACTTGTGTGTCTATTGGAGCAAGTATTTCAATATCAATTGCTCCAAATTGTCCTCCAATTGTAGATAATGATACAAATACCATCACAGAAGATGGAACACCAGCAACAGGCGATTTAACAGACACAGGAGATAATGATCCAAATGGCACAACATTGGTTGTAAACACGACTCCATTAAGTGGACCGACGAATGGAGTAATAACAATCAATTCAAATGGAACGTATAGTTATACACCTAATCCAAATTTCAATGGTAAGGATACAATTATAGTAGAAGTATGTGACCAAGGGCTTCCATTACCAGCTCTTTGTACAGTAGATACATTGATTATTAGTGTAACAGCTTGTTTGGATAACCCAAATGCAGATTGTGACGGAGATGGTGTTATTAATTCTATAGAGGTATTAGATGGTACTAATCCTTCTGATCCATGTGAATATTTAGTACTAAGTCAAACAGTTGCAGTTTCACAATCTTGGGAACAATTGGATTGTGATAATGATGGAATTACCAATGGTGTAGAAGTTATGAATGGCTCAAACCCATTTAACCCTTGTGATCCGTATCCAACTTTAGCTAGTTGTTCAACTGGAGTTAAAGTTCCAGAAGCATTTACTCCAGATAATGATAATGTCAACGATTATTTTGTTATCAAAGGATTAGAGGAATATCCAACCAATTCTTTAATCGTTTTCAACAGATGGGGTAGTGAGGTTTATAAAACAGATAATTACGAAAATAATTGGGATGGTAAATCGAATAGCACTTTAATTATAGGCGAAGATAAATTACCATCGGGCGTTTATTACTTTATCCTGGATTTAAAAACTACAGGAATGGAGCCAATTAAAGGTTTTGTTTACATAAAACGTTAATTGTTATAATTGGAAATTATGAAAATGAAAAAACATATCATACTTGGAATATTGAGTTTAATTTCAATATTATCAGTTCATGGACAACAAGATCCTCAATTTACTCAGTACTTTGATAACGCACTTTTTGTAAATCCAGCATATGCTGGAAGTACAGGGATGTTAAGCGCTACTAGTATTCATAGAGAACAATGGATGGGGTTTGCAGGTAGACCAAGTTCTACTACATTTAGTATTCATGCACCACTTTCTTATCAATCAATTGGATCAGGTTTAACTATCATACGAGATGTAATTGGTCCTTTTCGCCAAATTTTATGCTACGGAGATTTCTCTTATTCTTTGCGTTTTAAGAATCAAAGTAAATTATCCTTTGGTTTAAAAGCTGGTGCAAATTTTGTAAGTATAGGTTCTTCAGTTTTAGCAACTACTCAAAATGATGATCCAAATTTAGTGAATGATGTAAGAAATTTTTTCAATCCCAACATTGGATTCGGTTTATATTACAGAGCACCAAAATGGTTTGTAGGAGCAAGTACTCCGAAATTGATTGAAAGAAGTTATGATCGCACTAATACAAATTTTGAGAAACGTCATTATTTTGGAATCGCAGGTGCAATTTTAACTTTAAATAATCACTGGAAATTAAGACCAACTACACAGTTAAAATTGGCTGAAGGCGCACCTGCAAGTTTAGATTTATCGTTGACAGGAATTTATAGAGAAAAATTATTACTAGGGAGTATGTATCGTTTAAATGCTGCTTATGGTGTTTTTATTCAAGTGCAAGCATCTCAACAATTCCGTTTTGGTTTAGCAACTGAGTTTGGAACTACTGCCATTCGAAAATATAACAATGGTACATTTGAATTTTTGCTATCATACGATTTTTCATTTAACAAACAAGGTGTAAGATCTCCACGTTATTTTTAATTACAGAATAGAAAGTTATGTTTAAAAAACGATTATTATTATCAATCCTTTTAGTTACTACTTTGACTGTTTTTTCGCAAACGGGGAAATTACATAAAGCAGATAAGTACTATGAAAAATTGTCTTACTTTAAGGCAATAGAGCTTTATTCTGAATTAATTGGTTCAGAAGTTGATGGCCCATTCTTAAAAGCGAAATTGGCATATTCTTATTACAATATAGGTGATATGAAAAACGCTGCTGATAATTACACTAAAGCATTTGCAAGTGAAAGTAATTTAGCATCCGATCATTATTTTTATTTTGCTCAAGCATTAAAGCAAGTAGGAAATTATTCCGAAAGTGATAAGTGGATGGCTAAATTCCATGAATTGACAAAATCTGACCAACGAGGTACTTCTTATGCTTCTAATACAACTTATTTAGATCAGATTAAGAAAGAAGGAAATCATTTTGAAATTAAAAGTGTAACATTTAATTCTGAATTTTCTGATTTTGGAGGGTATAGTTTGAATAAAACAGGAAAATTGTATTTTATTACTTCAAGAAGAAATAAAGCAGTGAAACAATCATGGTCGTGGAATGGAAAAACATTTTTAGATATTTATGCTTTTAATGAAGCAGATTCAAATGAAATAAACCCAAAATTATTTTCAAAGAAAGTAAATACAAAGTACCATGAAGGTCCAATTTGTTTTACGATAGATGAAAGCCGAGTTTATTTTACAAGAAACAATATTGCCAAAGGAAAAGCAAAAAGAGATAGTTTAGGGATTCAAAATATTAAATTATACACTGCCCAAGTAAATAATGAAGGTAAATGGTTCAATGAAAAAGAATTAGCTATTAATTCTCGTTATTTTTCAGTAGGTCATCCAACTATTTCATTAGATGGAAAAACTTTATTTTTTGTATCTGACATGCCAGGTGGATTTGGTGGTGCAGATATTTACAAAGCTGAAATTTTAGCTGATGGGAATTTAGGGACACCCATTAATTTAGGAGAAACGATTAATACAGAGGGAAAAGAAATGTTTCCTTGGATTTCACCAGATGGATTATTGTTTTTTGCTTCAGATGGTTTTATTGGTTTGGGTGGATTAGATGTTTTTGTTGCGAAAATAGAAAAGGATGGCACTATCAAAAAGAAATTAAATGCAGGTGAAGGGATAAATTCACAACGAGATGATTTTGGTTTAATATTTAAGAAAGATGCTAAGTCTGGATACTTTTCATCAAATCGTGAAGGAGGCTTAGGTGAAGATGATATTTATGCCTTCAAATTAACTAGACCTTTTCAGTTTAGCATCGAATTGAAAGGGATAGTAATTGATAATCTAACAAAACAATTTATTGCAGCTGCTAAAGTATATTTGAAAAATGAGAATGGTAGTGTGATAGATTCAACTATTGCAGATGAATCAGGTGCTTATTTGTTTAATATAGAATTTAATCAATCTTATACAATTGAAGCGCTTAAGAATAATTATTTCGAAAATTCAGTTGCTGTTTCTACTATTGATTTTAAAGAGAATACGCTTCAACAAGATGTTGTTTTAGATAAAAATACTGGTATTTTCTTATACGGGTTAATTAAAGATGCGAAATCACAACAGGTTATAGAAGATGTTCTAGTTACGATTAAAGACAAACAAACTGGAAATACAATTTTTGCAGGAAAAACCTCTCAAATAGGAGATTTTACTATTGGTTTACCGAATACAAAGCTGAAAGATAAACTAGCGTATTCAATAACATTAGAAAAAGAAGGTTATTTGACTAAAACTCATGATTTCTCATACGTAATTAAAACTGCAGGTATTATAAAAGTGACAGATTTAATGAATGTATCTATGAATAAAGTAGATGTTGGTATCGATTTAGCTACGATTATAAATATTAAACCTATTTATTTTGATTATGGTAAATATGCTATTCGAAAAGATGCAGCGATTGAATTGGATAAAATCGTTAAAATCATGAAAGAAAATCCAAAAATGGAGATAGAATTAGGTTCTCATACCGACTGTAGAGGCTCTATTGCTTCTAATGATTACTTATCAAATAATAGAGCTACAGCATCAGCTAATTACATAAAAGAAAGAATTCCAAATCCCGAACGAATTTATGGAAAAGGATACGGAGAAAGTAAATTAAAAGTAAATTGTCCTTGTGAAGGCACTGTGAAATCTACTTGTCCTGAAACAGAACATCAGAAAAATAGAAGAACAGAGTTCATCATAATGAAGATGTAATAAATCATAAAACAAAAAAACCTGCAATCATTATAATTGCAGGTTTTTTTCGTTTTCTATTCTATTAATGACTTGCTACTGCCAATATCCCTTTTTCAATCAAAGTTTTTCCAATTTGAACAGCGTTTGTAGCAGCACCTTTACGTAAGTTATCGGCTACGATCCACATGTTAATTGTATTTGCTTGTGATTCATCTCTTCTGATTCGTCCTACGAACACATCGTCTTTTCCTTGTGCATATTTAGGCATTGGGTAAGAGAAAGTCGTTGGGTCGTCTTTTAAAGTGATTCCTGGAGCATCGTGTAAGATTTTACGAACTTCAGCTAAATCAAAATCATTTTCAAATTCGATGTTTACAGCTTCTGAATGTCCACCAACAACTGGTACACGAACGGCTGTAGCAGTAACGCTAATTGCAGGATCTAAAATTTTACGCGTTTCATTCGTTAATTTCATTTCCTCTTTTGTATAGCCATTTTCCTCAAAGCTATCACATTGTGGAATACAGTTTTTATCAATGGGATATTTATACGCCATTTCTCCAGAGATATCTTGACGCTCATTTTCCATTTGTTGAACCGCTTTTACGCCAGTTCCAGTAATCGATTGATAAGTTGAAACAACAACACGTTTGATAGTATACTTTTTATGTAATGGAGCTAACGTCAAAACCAATTGGATTGTACTACAATTTGGATTAGCGATAATTTTATCATTTTCAGTTAATGAATCTCCATTAATCTCTGGTACGATTAACTTCTTGGTTGGGTCCATTCTCCAAGCAGATGAATTGTCTATAACAACTGTACCAACTTCAGCGAATTTTGGAGCCCATTCTAGCGAAGTTTCACCTCCTGCAGAAAAAATAGCAACATCAGGTTTCATTGCAACAGCCGTTGATAAACCAACAACAGCGTATTTTAAACCTCCAAAATCGATTTCTTGTCCAATCGATTTTTCAGAAGCTACAGGTATTAATTCTGTAATTGGAAAGTTTTGTTCACGTAAAACTTGTAACATCACATTTCCTACCATTCCTGTAGCACCAACAACTGCAACTTTCATTGTATTATAGTATTATTAATTTGAAATTCAAAAATAAGTATATTTGGCGTGAATAAATCATAGCAATGAAATACTTTTTATCTATATCGCTAATTTTTTTTCATATTTTTTGTTTTTCACAGGTAATTGATGACTTTTTAGATGGTAATTTCAATCTAAATCCTTCTTGGCAAGGTTCAACCACTAACTTTCAAATCAATCCTTCTTTGCAATTGCAAAGTGTCAATACAGTTGCAGGTACTTCTTTCTTAACTACTCCTCACCAACTTTTAGATATCAACCAGAAAGAATGGCGTTTTTGGATTAAATTGGCCTTTTCTCCATCAGCAAACAATTATGCGCGCGTTTATCTTACATCATCAAATGCTGATTTTTCTATTCAGCCTGATGGATATTACTTACAATTTGGTGAAACAGGTTCGTTGGATGCGATTCGTTTGTTTAAGCAGCAGAATAAAGTATCATCATTAATTTGTTCTGGAAATGCTGGAAATATTGCTACAAGTTTTGCAATAGGAGTAAGGGTGGTAAGAGATGCTTTTGGTGAATG
>CALPVI020000129.1 GCA_943326975.2 Actinomyces viscosus
GAACCCGTTTGTTGAATAAACTTACAATTATCTATTAAACAATCCGATGTTTCAGTTAATGTTATAAATGCATTTGTTGCAGATGAAGATGATTTAAATGAAATATACTTCACCTTTACATAGGGTATTCGAATGTCAAACACCACTGATGAGTCACCTGTAAGCGTAACCAAATTTGGTTTTAAACTTTTTGCTTGGATAGTAACTGAATTAACTAAACTAATCCCTGGAATTGAATCAATTACAACATTCTCAGGATAAATACCATTGCTTAAATCAATTTCTACAGGACCGTTGATTCCTTTACTTTTTAAATCTTTTATTGCAGCTTTTATAGAAACATAATCCGCTGAAATACCCCCAACTGTAAATGAACCATTTAATTGTGCAAAAGAATTTAGCGAAAAAAAGCATGTAATTAAAACAAAAACTGATTTAGAGAATAGAAGAATTATTTGTTTCATTGATAATGTGGTTATTGTGTTCCATTTATTTTAATTTCTGAGCAAATATCTTTTTAAATTTATCCACTTTTGGTCTTACTACAAAATTGCAATAGGAATTATCAGGATTTAATTTAAAATAGTTTTTATGGTACTCCTCAGCAGGATAAAAATTAATTAAAGGACTTATTTCAGTAACAATTGGAGCATTCCAAACCTGTTCTTCTGTTAATCTTTGTTTGTATTTTTTTGATAATTCGCGTTGGATATCATCATGATAAAAAATTACAGATCGATACTGAGAGCCGACATCGTTACCTTGACGATTCAATTGAGTAGGATCATGAACAAACCAGAATACTTCCAACAATTCTTCAAAAGAAATAATCTCATCTTCGTAAACAACTCTCGCTACTTCTGCGTGATCTGTATCACCGTTACAAACTGCCTTATAAGTTGGATTAACTACCCCACCACCGGAATAACCAGGTAAGACTGAAATGACACCTACTAACTCATTAAAACACGCTTCTACACACCAAAAACATCCAGCTCCAAAAGTTGCTTCTTTTATCATAATCAACGGTTTTATGAACTAAATTTAATAATTAAAACGAATATCAAATCAATATAAGATGGAATAATTATTTCTTATTCTACTTCTATTCAACAAAAATCGCTTTATTATCAATTCAAAAAATGTAATTTTACACTTGTATGTTCAAATACAGTAGAAATTTTTGGGTTATCTGTTGGTCGATGTTTTTCTTCATGACTAGCTTTAATTTGATTATTCCTGAATTAAATGAATTTATTACGCATCTCGGCGGAGCGGAACAAAAAGGGTTAATTATTTCACTTTTCACCATTTCATCTGCAATTTCAAGACCATTTTCAGGTAAATTAGCCGACTCTATAGGTAGAAAAAAGGTCATGTACATTGGTATAGTTGTTCCTATATTAGTTAGTTTGCTTTACCCACTTTCATTTTCTGTCTTCTTTTTTCTTTGTTTACGCTTTTTTCATGGATTTAGCGCTGGATTTTTCCCAACTGGTTCTACTGCTTTAATGACAGATATTTTACCCTCTGAAAAAAGAGGTGTTGGTATGGGTATTTGGGGAACATTTATTTCACTTGGAATTGGAGTTGGACAAGGTATTGGATCGTTAATCGAAAATCTTGTTGGGATTGATGCATTATTTGTAATAGCAAGTGCAGTAGCAGTTTTATCAAGTGTTCTAATTAGTTTCGTAAAAGAAAGCTTAGCTCATCCACAAAAATTTGAATTAAAACACCTTCAAATTCCAAAAGGTGATTATTACGAAAAAAATGTTTTACCTGCTGCTTTGGTCATGTTTCTAACTGCATTTTGTTCTGGAATTATATTCGTAATCTCACCAGATATGTCCAATTTTGTCGGTATTGAAAACAAAGGCGCTTTCTTTATTTGGTATGTAATCTGTACCATTTTAGTAAGGTTAACTTTTGGTTCATTATCTGATAAAATAGGAAGAAGAAAAACTTTATCAATTGGTGTTATTTTCCTTATTATAAGCATGTTACTAATAGGGTATTCAAGTACTTCTTTTAGCTATACTATCGCTTCAATTATCTTCGGAATAGCTACAGGAATATCCAGCCCTACACTTTTTGCTTGGACAGCTGATTTATCTTCTTTTCACAGAAGGGGAATTGGCGCAGGAACAATGTTTATTGCTTTAGAATTAGGTATTATGTGTGGATCATTTTCAACCATGTTGACTTACGATAATTCGATTTCAACAGTACCTTTCAGTTTTGAAATCGGAGCAATATCGGCTGGATTAGCTTTGATTTTCTTGATTTTTCATCAAATAAAATACCCTAAACAAACAATCGTTTAATTCGTTGCCTCACCAAAATCCAAACGTTTTGCTTTCAAATATCGTGGAATAAAATACCTACTTGTCTTAAAATTTTCAATTACAACACCCCTTGAAGTTGATGAATGAATAAACATGATTGATTCAGGTGTAACTTCCACTACCATAGACACATGACCTACCTGGGTTGAATTAACATTTCTACCTTTGAAGAACATCAAATCACCTGGTCGAATTTCGGATAGCATAACAGATTCTCCAAATTCAGCAAGCCCATAACTTGAATGAGTTAGCGTCATACCGAAATTTCCCATGATGTAATAAATGAAACCAGAACAATCAAATCCTGATGGAGATGAACCTGCATAATGATAAGGAGTACCTAAGAATGTTTTTGCAAAAGAAATGATCTCATCGACTTGCTTACTATTTTTTACAGTAACTGTATCGTCAAAGGATATAATACTTTTTAAATCATCTTTATGAATTGAATCATTTATTGCAGGAGTTTGAGCTTGACTAAAAAAACCAAACAAACTGAAACAAAAAACAATAAATATTTTATTCAAATTAAATTCTTGCATTGCGAAAACAAAAATAATAACTATTTTCGGTTTATAAACATGTTGACGTTGTGATAGAAATTCAAGAAAAAGACCTTACAAAGTTGTATTATTCAATCGGAGAAGTAGCTGAAATGTTTCAGGTAAACACTTCATTAATAAGATTTTGGGAGAAAGAATTTAAGATCATTCAACCTAAAAAAAACAGCAAAGGAAACCGATTATTCACCGTTAAAGACATCAAAAATTTTAACAAGATTTACCATTTGGTTAAAATTAAAGGCTTTACACTTGAAGGTGCAAAGAATTTTCTGAAATCAAAAGAAGAAATCGAATACGACGAATCTAACTCCAAAAACAACACTGCTGACCTAACTGAAGTAATCAGTAAACTGGAATCAATCAAAAAAAAATTATTAGATTTAAAACAATAAAAATTAATTAATTAAACAGTGTTTAATTTTATAAATCTTTCAAATAACGAATAGCTTCCTCTAATTCTTTTTTACCATAAGCTTGATCAAATTGACACTCCCCTATTTTGATAAGTATGCATCCCTTTATTTCGCCTTCAGAATTTTTCTTATCATTCTTCATCAGTGCGATAATCTCTTCTATTTCATTTTCTAAAATTTCAATTTTAGGAAAAACAGATGTCAAAACTCTTTCGATATTCATCCAATCATCTTCATTTAAAACAGTT
Source organism: Actinomyces viscosus (assembly GCA_943326975.2). Taxonomy (GTDB): domain Bacteria; phylum Bacteroidota; class Bacteroidia; order Flavobacteriales_D; family Crocinitomicaceae; genus CAIUKX01. The sequence continues at coordinate 3,573 of CALPVI020000129.1, forward strand.
CTATTGTAAGCAATATAACTTTCTGCTAACATACCTAAACCAACTGCATAACCATGAGAAATAGGTTCTTTGTCTAAGAAATATCCCTCCAAAGCATGACCAACTGTATGTCCAAAATTTAATTTTTTTCGAACGTTTGCCTCTTTTGGATCCTCTGTTACAATTCTATTTTTAATATCTATAGAAGTCTGAATTTTAGAAACTTCCATTAACTCATCTAAGGATTTAATTGAAGTCAAAACCTCCCAATAGGTTACATCTGCAATCAAAGCATGTTTCAACATTTCCGCATAACCGTTCATCAATTCGCCAGATGGCAATGTTTCTAAAAATGACGGATCAATAAACAATGCTTTCGGATTGGTAAATGTACCTAACTGATTTTTGTAAGGACCTAAATCTATTCCTGTTTTCCCTCCAATTGATGCATCGACCATTGCTAACAATGTAGTTGGAATATTGATAAAATCAATTCCTCTTTTGAAAACCGATGCTATAAAACCTCCCATATCAGTAACAACACCACCACCAAGATTAATAACAACATCTTTTCTTCCAACCTCATATTCTGAAAGCGCTTCAAAAACTTGAAAACAAACTTCCATCACTTTATTCTCCTCACCAGCAGGTAACAACATTACCTCTGCCTCTTTCAACTCTTCAAAACTTGTAATCAAATACTCCAAACAATTATCATGAGTATTTTCATCCACCATGATAACAATTTTCGCAGATGCATATTTTTCTTTCAATAAAGCTGAAAAAGAAGACTGAACTATACCTCCTAATTCAATACTATATCCGTTCGCATTTATTTTTTTCATCTGATGATTAATTTGTTTAATAAATAACAAATGTAAATAAACCCTTTTATATTAAACACATTGTAAGCAAAAAGGAGTTACATTTGTTGTATTATTCTGCGCTATGATAACTTTTGATAATACGGAAATTGCTTTTAAAAGCAAATCGGATAAAGACTTAAAAAAAGCATATTGGCTTTTCAAAATTGTGGGAAACCCAACGATGGTTAAAATCGGTAAATCATTGACTAACTTTTCGTTAAAAATAAAATTACCCATCAAAGGAATCATCAAAAACACTATTTTTCATCAATTTTGTGGTGGTGAAACAATTTCAGACTGTCATGATACAATTGAATTATTAGGACAATTTGGAGTTGGGACAATTTTAGATTATTCGATAGAAGGAAAAACAAGTGAAGAAGATTTTGATGCTACAGTAAAAGAAATTGTTTCAACACTTGAAGAGGCTAAAAAAAGTAAACATATCCCTTTTGGAGTTTTTAAAGTTACTGGTATTTCAAGATTTGATATTTTAGAAAAAGCGAATCCCAAAGATGTAGTTCTTTCAGTTGCAGAACAAAAAGAACTTGATGCAGTTAAACTTCGTATAGATACAATATGTAAAGCTGGATTTGAAGCTGGGATTCCTATTTTTATTGATGCAGAAGAAACTTGGATTCAAGATACTATTGATCGTATCACAGTTGAAATGATGAAAAAATACAATCTTGAGAAAGCAATTGTATACAATACGGCTCAAATGTACCGTCACGACCGTTTAGAATTTTTGAAAAAAGAAATCAAAGAAGCACATGAAGGAAATTATTTTTATGGAGTAAAATTGGTGCGTGGTGCATACATGGAAAAAGAACGTGCTCGTGCCGCTGAAAAAGGATACCCATCTCCTATCCAACCAACAAAAGAAGCCTCTGATAGCGATTTTAACAAAGCTTTGGAATTGATTATAGATAACATTGATGTTATTTCTTTGTGTGCTGGAACGCACAATGAGGATAGCTCCAACTTCTTAGCTCAATTAATTGATCAGAAAGGGTTAGAAAAAGATGATGCGCGTATTTATTTTGCGCAATTGTTAGGAATGAGCGATCATATCTCATATAATTTGGCTTTCAACAAGTATAAAGTCGCTAAATACGTTCCCTACGGACCAATTGAAGAGGTTATGCCCTATCTTTTAAGACGTGCAGATGAAAACACTTCCGTAGCAGGTCAAACGGGAAGAGAATTGCGCTTGATAACTTCAGAACGAAATAGAAGAAAAAAATAATTGATCAAGAGGCTGTCTAATTAGACAGCCTTAATAATTTTAAACCAATTAAGTTAGAATATCAAAATATACCTTTGCCTTCTTTCTTGTTTGAAAATTTTAAGCTCCCATCTATTTTTAAATTTAATCTAATACTAATCAACAGTTAAAACATGCTAAAATAATTTGCATCAAGAGTCTTATTTCTTTTAATTACTAATACCACCATTGGATTTATATACACTATTTGGGATTCGAATC
>CALPVI020000130.1 GCA_943326975.2 Actinomyces viscosus
ACCATTTTCATCAATGATTAATTTACTTGTAAATTTATTCATAGCAGCACTTCCTAAATTAAAAGAAGTCCAAATTTTATCAGCCGAGTAAACTTTTAGTGGTTCATTAGAATAGCCATTTACAAGCCACAAATTCCCTTTTTTATCATACTTTGTTGCGGATATAAAGCTCATTTTTCCAGTTGGAGAAGAAGTTGTAATGGGAGAATTGTAAGTAGTAAATGTATCAGTAACTTGTGCGTTTTTTTGTAAAATTGAAAGGGGGATATTAGAGAATGTTCCCACAGCAATATCTTCATTTAAAGGATTGACTGCAACAGTTAAAAAATCCCATATGTATTTGTTTTTCCATAAATTCATGTTGTAACGATCATAGAAATTCCATGTTTCGTCTTCAAAGGTGTAAATTCCAGCAGGGTTGTAAGTTATACCTTTACCGCTAAGACCGCCTCCAGTAAAAACCATTTTCCCTTTGAAATAATCCATCGAGTAAAATGAATTTTTTGGTGGGCCTACTAAATTTATTTTTTCATTGTTCCAATTGTCGTGAAAGCGAACTAAACCATTTTGTGTATCTGCAATCCATATTGTTCCATTGTAGGCAAAAGATTGATTAATATTAAGCTCGTTACTAAAACTATATCGGTATGCAATGTTATCAATTGAATGATCTAAATTAAACACATAAAAACCACCTCGGAGGTTTACTGCTAGTTTTCCAAAATGATTTGATATAGAGTTAATTTCTAAGTCGTTTGTTGTTACAGATGCAACATCAAGTCCATTTGTTTTAATTGTATAAACAGTATCTAAACCGTAAGCGTCATTTTTGAATAGTAAGTATAAATTATTCTGAATTGTTTCAATGTCTTTGTATTTGTGCTGTGTTAAAACGGGAACTCTTGTATCAGTTTTCCATTGTGAATAATCAGAAATTGCTGGATTTGAAAGAGAGCAAAAAAGTAATTTTGTCTCTGTAAGTGCAAATAAAGTATCATTTATGAAAGCAATATCTTGAATTAGTTTATTGTTTTGAGTTGGGTAATACGTATCTTTTATTTCATTTTTTAAAGGGTCAATTTTTACGATTCCAAATCCAGTAGCGGCATAGATGAATTTGTTATTATAAACTAATCGAGTGATTTTTTTATCGCCAATTATTTGACTTAATTTAATTGCTGGAATGTTGGTTACGGTGTTGTTTTTTAATTTATCTATATTACCATTTTCATACCCAATAAAAACAGAATGATCGATATCACTTACACCTAAACAACTTATTTTAATGTCTGATAAATGATGCACGAAATCCCATGTACTTGATTCTTTTGCGTCAATATCATATTCTAACAAGGCATTTTCAAAGGCGCCATAAACTATATTTTGTGAAACCACAACATCTAAACAATTTTTATTGGGAATATGTAATCGCCAATCTCCTGTTGCAATTTGGGCAAAGGAGGAAAAAGAAAGTAGTAATGCAATTAATGTTTTCATATTTTGAGTAACGAATAATTCATTGAATTAGTATATTTTACAATTTAACTCCAACATATCCCCAATCTCCTTGAAGTGATTGACATTTGTTTATCGGAAGAGAAAATAAATTGGTAAGTTGCTCTTTTAATGGAAAGAAATTTACATGCTCATCTAAGGTATAATAGAAATAACGTTGACAAGGTGTAACGACAATTAATTTCTTTTTAGTAATTCGCTGTAATTCTTTAATGCAAAGATCTAATTTGAGCAAATGTTCGATTGTGTGACAGCAAATTACAACATCAAACGAATTGTCTTCAAATGGAAGCTGTTCTAAATTTCCCTCAACAAAATCAAATGATTCATTTCCTGAAGCCGATTTGATGTCAAAACCTGTTCTTTGTATATGCGGATATTTTTCGCCAATCAAATTCAATAAATAGCCACTTCCGCATCCAATATCGATAATTTTCCCTTTTTCGTTTTCCAATTCTTTCAAAATGAAATCGATAGAAGCTTGATTTAAATCTGTTTTTCGATTTCTCGAAATGGAATTTAAATTGTTGTATAAATGCGCATATTGTTCAGTATTATAGGTATATACATTTGTTTTGAATTCCATCATTTCTTTGATGTTTCTTCCTCTATACGCTAAATAGAAAAAAGGATACATGAAAATTTTAGAATCACGAATGAACGGCGGAATTAACTCGTCCATTACAAATCGTATTGTATTAGTTAATTTTCTATTCATCTGTTATACAATCCTTTCAAATGATTTAACTTTATTTTAAACAAATCAAAAAGCATCATTACTCCATGTTTTAAAACACTTACAGAATTTCCATCTTGACTTCTTAAAATTACTGGAATTTTTTTGATGTCATAATTTCTTTTCAAGGAAATATAAACTAACTCCACATCAAAAGCAAATCCATTAATGCGTGATTTTGAAAATAAATCAGTTGCAATTTCTTTTCTAAAAGCTTTGAATCCACATTGGGTATCTGAAAATCCAGTTGTTACAAATCGGCCTACTATAAAAGTAAACAAGCCACTACCAAATCTTCTTTTCGTAGAAACTTTATCAAAATAATTGGACTCAGATAATCCTCTGTCTCCGAGAACTAAATCGTATTCTTTGAAAGTTAGATAATGAATTGCTTTCTCAATTGCTTCTCCTTCAAACGGAATGTCTGCATCGGTAAAAATTATAATGTCACCAGTAGCATGTTGAACACCAAAACGAACGGCATAACCTTTTCCTTTATTTTCAGAATATTGAAGAAATTTACAGTTGTATTTATTTGCTATTTCTGAATTATTAGTGCTATCTTTTGATCCATCATCAACAATTATTATTTCTGTAGAATAGTTTTTTTCGGAACAAAATTGAATCAAATAAGGCAAGTTCGTTTCAAGTGCTTGAGACGAATTATAACAGGGTATTACAATACTTATTTTTTTCATTTTGTAAAGAGAGTTAAAATTAAGTATTTAATAAGTTATAGCAACCGATAATTAATTTTATTTTTGATTATTCAAAAGCAAATATGGAAGGAACAAAAACAATTTATTACAAGCATATAGGAATCTTATTGCTACTTACATTAGTTGTTTTTTTTCCTCTAAGTTTGAATTTGTTTCCGATGAAGCATGATGCGATTGATTGCTTTTTTCCTTGGAGGTATTTCATAAGTTCTGAATTTCATCAAGGCAATTTTCCTTATTGGAATCCTTATCAAGATTTAGGTTATCCTATACATGCCGATCCATCAAGTGGAACTTGGTATCCGATTGTCTGGTTATTTAGTTTGTTTGGTACTTATTCAGTTTTTACAATTAGTATAGAATACTTATTGCACGTTTTTTTAGCTGGGGTAGGAAGTTATTTGCTGTTTAGTTATTTTAAATTTTCTCCCAAGGTGCTTCTTTTTGGAGCAATTGCTTATATGTTGAATGGTGTATTTATTAGTAATGCACAACATTTACCCTATATTGTGAGTGCTTGTTGGTTGCCTTATGTAATTTATTTTTTCTTAAAAATTAGAGATGAGGTGAATTATCGAAATTGTGTTTATGCAGCCTTTTTTCTTTATTTGATGATAACAGGTGGTTATCCAGCGTTTACAATTATCTTATTTTATTTATTTCTTGTTTTTATTGTTGTAGGTTCTATTGCTTTGATTAGACAAAAAGATTGGAAAAAATGGGGGTATTGGATGCTAAGAAATTTTGTATTCGTTTTAATTACAATATTGCTTTCCATTGGGATTTTTGTTTCAATCTTTCTTGTTCAACCTTATTTATCTCGTTTAGGCAATTTTAGCGTTGAAGAGGCAGTTTATTCTCCTTTTTCTATTCAGAGTTTTATTTCTTTTGTTGCACCTTATACAACTGCTATTCGTTGTAAATACGAATTTTTTAATTCTGATTTATCCATGCGAAATGGCTATTTTGGATTGTTTCCATTTGTGCTTTTTTTAGCTGGAATTTTTCTTAAAAAACCAAAGGATATTCAACTTTTATTTTTGTTCGGATTTTTTGCTTTAACAGCAGCTGTTGGAGATTTATTGCCAGTACGTTCATTCTTGTTCCATTATGTCCCAATGATGAATGTATTTCGTTTTCCGAGTGTTTTTCGTGCGTTTTTCATCCTATCTGCTATACTTGTAGGTTTAAATTATCTGCAGCAATGGAATATAGATGAGGTGAAAAAAGTAAAATGGTTGAAACGAATTTTTCTGTTTTTGGGCTTGTTTTTTTTTAGGGGCAATATTGTTTTCACGTTTTAAAGGGTATTTAAATTTCAAACATTTTGTTGCCAATGATTTATTTTTGAATGAAGAAACGGTTACAATTTGGCAGCATTTGGTAGTAGCAAGTATCATTCAATTACTATTTGTTGGACTATTCATTTTTGTATTAATCAAACGAAAAGACCTTTTAAAATGGGGAGTTGTTTTTCTTGTATTAGATCTTTTTATCACTATTCAATTAGTTTCCCCTTTTACGGTATATGGTAATGAAATTTCGGGGAAAGCTATCCAAGCAACGTTTGATAAAGGGGAACGAAAATCAGTAACTACAAATGATACTATTTCTATAAAAGAATTGGATGATAGAGTAGGGTTAGGAATTCCTTTTTGGCAAAATGAAGCAACTTTTCAAAAGCACTTAGCCTCTGAAGGTTTTAATTCTTTTTCGTTTACATCTTATGAAGATTTAGAAGATAAATATCCAAACTACTTAAGTCAATTATTAAAAAATAGAAACGCAACACTTTCAGATAAGATTTTAAATATCAATCAACTAAATAAAAAAGAAAAAGCAAATGATTTCGATTCAACAGATTTGTTTTTTTCTAAAAAAGATATCAATGAATTGAATAAACTTAAACATACAAGTTCAGATCGTTTAATAGTTAGTTCAATTCGACCTTCTGAGTTTAAAATGCGTGCTCAATCGAATGCGAAACAATTGCTTACTTTGTTTCAGAAAAATTACAAAGGTTGGAAAGCATTTATAGACGGAAAAGAAACTAAAATTTACACTTCTTCTTCGAATTTTATGACAATTGTTTTACCAAAAGGAAAACATAGTATCCAATTCAAATATTTTAATAAAACAGTTTACTTTGCTTTTGTAACAAATCTAATTGTTTTAGGATTCGTTCTCTTTTTCATTCTATATCAATTGATTAAATATTTTAAAGTTGAAACAAGGAAAGTGAAAGAGTAGAATTTTAAAAACTTAACTTGTTAATTACGGAAATACTTCTACATTTGAATAAGTCAAATGGCTGCGTGGCGCAACTGAAACTAAAGTTATTTGTACCACACACCAAATTTGCTGCGTGGCGCAATTGAAACTAAAGTTAAATTTGCACCACTTCACATGGCTGCGTGGCGCAACTGAATAGCGCATCAGATTTCGGCTCTGAGGGTTACAGGTTTGAATCCTGTCGCGGTCACTAAAAAAAATCCAACTTTTAAGTTGGATTTTTTTTGTATAGTACAATTTACAATATTGATTTATAAATTTTTATTTTAGTCATTAATCCTCTTGTATCAAATTGCCGTACAATTCTTTCATTACGGATTTTATTTTTATTTGATGAGGTACTAGACGTAAGTTTTGGAGTTCAATAATTACTGTATCCTCTGGTTTATTATTCAATGAGATAACAATGGAATTAAGTCCGGTTTTATCTTCTTTTAAAATGATAGAATCTACTTCTAGACGAGTAATGGATTTTTCTCCTATTTCATTATCAAACCAGTTCAGCTCATCTTTTGAGATTGTAAGAAAGTCTTTTCGGTTACTTATTTTGTTATATACATATTTGAAAATAATCCAAATACAACATAATATAGTTAAAAAAATTGTAATGATAAAAGTAATTTGGTA
>CALPVI020000131.1 GCA_943326975.2 Actinomyces viscosus
ACTACGGGTATGTATAATAATTGTGTAATTGGGAGAATGTCTTCCATTGTATTACATGGTGAAATTATAATACCATCGATAGATCTATTGGTTAATTCAGTTAAAAGTTCTCTTTCTACTTTTGGATCGTCATTTGAATTAACAATCAACACATTATAACCTTCAGAATATAATTTTTCTTGGATAGTTTTACTTAATTCTGCATAAAAAGTATTTGAAATATCCGCTACAACCAATCCAATTGTTTTGGTTTTACCTTGACGAAGACTTTTTGCGAAAAAATTTGGTACATAAGACATCTCTTTTGCCTTATTATGTATTTTTTCTTGCATTGCTTTACTAATATGAAACTCATCCCCTTTTCCATTCAAAACAAATGAAACAGTCGCTTTTGACACACCTAAACTGGTTGCTAAATCTGCTAATGATGTTCTCTTTTGTTTCATAAAAAGTTTATAATTATCTTGGTAACATTGATACTATTTTTCTATACTCTGTCTTAAAATCACTATTGCCAGCACAACCCATAGTTGTTTTTGAATTGATAAAATGTTCAATTCTATTTTCTGGATTAGGATGCGTACTCAAAAACTCAGGCTGTCTTGCACCAGAACCCATATCGTTGATTTTTTGAAAAAAACCTGCAGCACCAGCAGCATTATATTGAGTTGGACACAAATATAAAACGGAACGTTCATCCGCCTCTGTTTCATGTTTTCTTGAAAATTTTAACCCAATCAAAGCACTCGTTATTTGCTGTAATGCAGCTCTATTTCCTAATAAAACTTGTTCTAAAAATTGAACACCATACATAGTTGTCATTTGACGAGTAGAATGGCGCATGTCTGCATGCCCAATTTCATGTCCCAAAACACCAGCTAACTGATCTTCAGAATCTAAAAACTTCATAATACCTGTATATACATATATATAACCACCAGGAGTACAAAATGCATTTAACGTACTATCGTCATGAATTATTCGTAATCGCCATGTAAATTTTTCTTTTAAATCCACTTTCCCGGAATTTAAAATATTATCTCTTACCTTATAAAGATACTGATAAACTTCTTTGTATTTTACTGAATCTAATAAAGGATATTGCGCAGGATTACCATCAATTTCAGCAGCAACTTGGGCACCAAGATCTTTATCTTGTTGAATAGTAAATAAATTAATCCCTTTAGAAGTTCCTGAATTATTTGAAACTCCACAAGAATAAACTATTAAAAACAAGCTTAAAAAACCAAGGAAAAATTTAGTGAATTTCATATTATACATTTTAATTTGGATAAAAATATGTTACAAAAAAGGTCACGAAAATACTTATTATATAACCTAAAAATAATTCTATTGGAGTATGTTTTTTTAAATAAAGTCGAGAAGAAATAACTAAAGCAGAAACGACAATCACAGCAACTATTATCCAAAATTGATACACTACTTGATCTAAGCAAAATGCAAAAATAAAACCCGTTAATATACCAACACCTGATGCATGTAAACTCATTTTAATAAAACGATTTACAACAAAGCTAATTGACGTATGAATAGAACATGCTAAAGGGAGTGCATAAACATATTTAGGTAAAATTCCATTTCCTGCACGAGAAATTAATATTCCATATAATAAAACACCATAAACAACAGTAATTAATAATGGTAAATTTCTTTCCTTGCGAGCATCCATTTCGATTGTTGAAATCATATTTTGTTTATGCATAATAACAAAAGACAAACCAGGAGCAAGCACACCAATAATAAAGAAGGTAATTATTAAACCCCACTTTAATTCATCTGTATAAAAAATAAGTTGTTGATTCATTGCCCCTGTCTCAGCTTGAAAAGAGGGAACAAAAAAGATAATTAATAGCGCATAAACAGGCATTAATAAAGGCATAAATACCCAAGAAACTGTTTTAAAAAATATGTTCATTATAATTCTTTTCTTAATCGAGCAACTGGAATATTTAATTGTTCACGGTATTTAGCCACAGTACGACGTGCAATATTATACCCTTTCTCTTTTAATAATTCCGTTAATTTTTCATCAGTTAAAGGCTTATGCTTTTCTTCACCTTCAATTGCCTCAGAAAGTATTTTTTTTACTTCCCTTGTTGAAACTTCTTCGCCTGAATCTGTTGATAATGACTCTGAAAAAAAATATTTTAATGCAAATGTTCCGTGAGGAGTTTGTACATATTTACTATTTGCAACACGAGAAACGGTTGAAATATCTAAACCAACAATTTCAGCTATATCTTTCAATATCATTGGTTTCAATGAAGTTTCATCACCTGTAAAAAAGTAATCAAATTGATACATCATAATAGCATGCATTGTGCTCAACAAAGTATTTTGTCTTTGTTTGATAGCATCAATAAACCATTTTGCACCATCTAACTTCTGTTTTACAAACATCACCGCTTCTTTATCTGCCTTAGATGTTTTTGCTCCTTCTGAATAAGTACGTAACATCATTTCATAATCTCTATTCACCTTTAATTCAGGTGCATTTCGACTATTTAATGATAAATCTAATTTTCCATCTGTTTCATAAATAACAAAATCAGGAATAATTTGCTGAAAGTTTTTTGTACTCTCACGCATAGAACCACCAGGTTTAGGATTTAAACGAACTATTTCATCAATTGCTTCTTTCAAATCTTCATCAGAAATCTCTAATTTCTTTTGAATTTTATCATAGTGCTTCTTAATAAACTCCTCAAAATGATCTTCTACGATTTTTTTAGCTGTAAAACGAGTAATATCACCATCATGATTACGTTGTAATTGCAATAGTAAACATTCTCTTAAATCTCTTGCTCCAATACCCGCAGGGTCTAATTCTTGAACCAAATGCAAGACTTTTTCAACCTCATTTTCTGTAACTATAATATTTGCAGAAAATGCCAAATCATCAACTATAGCTTCTATTTCACGATTCAAATAACCAGATTCATCTAAATTTCCGATTATCGTATCGGCTATCATGAATTGGCTATCTGTAAGATCTAATAAATGTAATTGTTCAGTAAGGCTTTGTTGAAATGATTGTTCTCCTGACAAAGGTATAACGCGCTCTTCATCGTCTTTACTAGAGTTATTTGTTTGTGTTTTATAATCTGCGGAGTCTTCGTCAAAATAGTCCGAAATATCAAAATCATCATTTTCATTATCCGTATCATCAAAATCTTGATCTCCGTCAAAATCATCTTCAAATTCTTCATCGGAACCCTCTTCTAATGCAGGGTTTTCTTCTATTTCTTGTTTGATTCGTTGATCTAATTCCATCGTTGGCACTTGCAATAACTTCATCAACTGAATTTGTTGAGGAGATAATCGTTGTTCCAGTTTTTGTGCTAAATACTGTTTTAATGCCATACTTTATAATTTTGAATTCGACAAAACTCAGTCTGATTAATTTATATTTTTAATTACAATCAAAAATTAAAACTCTGCATTTTGAGGAGTTCTTGGGAATGGAATCACGTCACGTATATTTGTCATTCCTGTTACAAACATCACCATTCTTTCAAACCCTAATCCAAATCCTGCATGGGGAACAGATCCAAATTTACGTGTATCTAAATACCACCATAATTCTTCCTCATGAATATTGAAATCAGCACATTTCTTTTTCAAAACATCTAGTCTTTCCTCACGTTGTGATCCACCAACTATTTCACCAATTCCAGGGAACAACACATCCATTGCAGCAACCGTTTTTCCATCGTCATTTTGACGCATATAGAATGCCTTGAATGCAGCTGGATAATCTGTTAAAATTACTGGACATTTAAATTCTTTTTCTACTAAGTATCTTTCATGTTCAGATTGTAAATCTGTACCCCATTCTACTTCGTATTGGAATTTTTTCTTTTTATAATGGTTTGAATTTCTTAAAATATCAATTGCTTCGGTATAGGTTAAACGTTTGAAATCGTTGTTTACAACAAATTCTAAACGCTCAATCAATCCTAACTCATTACGTTCGTTTTGAGGCTTTTGAGTTTGCTCTTGAGCATCTCTATCATGTAAGAATTTTAAATCATCTTTGCAATTTTCTAAAATGTATTTGCAGATATATTTTAAAAATTCTTCCGTTAAATTCATGTTGTCATTCAAGTCATTGAAAGCAACTTCTGGTTCAATCATCCAGAATTCAGCTAAATGTCGTGAAGTATTGGAGTTTTCAGCTCTAAAAGTAGGCCCAAACGTATATACTTGACCCAATGCTAAAGCTGCTAATTCTGCTTCTAACTGACCTGAAACTGTTAAGTTTACAGCCTTTCCAAAGAAATCTTCTTTATAATTCACTGAACCATCTTCATTCAATGGTGGATTTTGAGCATCTAAGGTTGTAACTCTAAACATTTCTCCTGCTCCTTCAGCATCTGAACCTGTGATGATTGGCGTATGTAAATAGAAGAAACCTCTTTCATTAAAGAAATTATGTATCGCAAAAGATACCGCATGACGAATTCTGAAAACTGCACCAAAAGTATTTGTTCTAAAGCGCAAATGTGCTTGTTCTCTCAAGTAATCTAAGCTATGTTTTTTAGGTTGCATAACTGTTTTTTGGACATCATCAGGATTTGCTTCACCTAATATTTCCAATTCTTTTACTTGTAATTCAAATGCTTGTCCTGAACCTTGAGATTCAACCAACGTTCCTAAAAGACTAACTGCAGATGCTGTTGTGATTTTTTTCAATAATTGCTCATCAAAATTTTCAAATTCAACAACTGCTTGCAAAGTATTTATTGTAGACCCATCGCTTAATTGAATGAAACGATTACTTCTAAAAGAACGTACCCATCCTTTAACTAAAATGTCTTTTCCAATTTCCGGTTTCTCGAAAATACTTGCAATTTTTACTCTTTTCATTTTGTCTATTTAATTGAAAGGTAAAAATAAACAAATATTGCGCATCGTCAATAATGAAAAGGAGGAATTTTATTCGAAATGCATAAACATTAATCCCAATTTAACAATAAAATAAAAATACCATCATTAAGATGCTAGATATATTAAAGTATATTTACGAAATTAAAGGAGTCAACCGAAAATCCTAATCAAGAGTAGGTAAAAATCAATTTTATATATGAAAAAATTAATGATTATCGCAGTTAGTGCGTTTTACCTAGTATCTTGTGGTACAATGTCAAAATCTTTTACAGCAAGAACCCAACAAATCAACAAAGGTGAAATCGTACAAAACCCTTTATTAGCTGATTTAGATGTTAAAGACATAAAAGTTTCTGGTACTGCAACTGGCAAATCAATTTACAGAGAAGCAGTAAAACAAGAAGCTATAGCGAATGCCTTAAAAAGTTCAAATGCTGATGTTCTTATTGAGCCAAGTTATGAAATAACAACAATCAATGATAAAATAACAATTACTGTTACAGGAAGACCTGCAGTTTATAAAAATTTTAGAACAATTAAAGAGGAAGACATTAAATTGTTAAAAGATTTAAAAACAGTTAATTTAGAAACTAATAAGACAAAAGACGGAAGTCAAAATGCTGAACAACAGACAACAAAGAAAAATAAAGGAGCTAAAATTGCTGGTATTATTGCATTGATTGCATTACCATTAATTTTGATTTCATCAGGTATGTAATTAAAAATTCTGTAAATCAACCTGCCTCATCGCTGCAAATAACTTAATCACCTTTTCACCTATACCTGGCACTTCAACGTGAATCAAATACACTCCGCTTGCAGTTTGAATACCAATCTCATTGTTTAAATCCCAATCTATAAAAGTTTGCGGTGAATCTTTTTTAAATGTTTTCATTAATTTTCCACTCGCACTA
>CALPVI020000132.1 GCA_943326975.2 Actinomyces viscosus
ATGTTGCTGAAAAAAGGATTGATTTTTTTTCAATTTATTCTATTTTTATAAAAGCTGTAATTATTGAGGAATTATTTCTTTACGTTCCGCAAAATGTCTGATAACCACGATCACCATCTGAAGGTGGATTTTGAAAATGAGATGCATTGGCATGTTTAACATAAGGCGACTTAAGCACTAAAACTAATTCATTTAGCAAGTTAAAATCCCGATTGTTTGCTGCTTTGGTTAAAGCTTCTTCTACAAGGTGATTTCTTGGAATATAATACGGATTGTTTTCTTGCATTAAGTTCTGAACGGTATCTAAAGATAAATGTTTGATTCTTTCTTTCCATGTTTGGTGAAATGATAGAAATGCAGGTTCCTTGTATATACCAGTAAATTCGGACGAAGGTTGAATCAAATTTAAAAAAGTGTTCGTATAATCTGCTCCATGATCTTGCATCCATTTCAATAAAGACTCGATCAACTCTTTATCTCCTGCTTTCTCGTCTTCAAAGCCTAACTTTTTAGCCATCATTTTTTGCCACTTCGATTCATACTGATCTGGAAATTCGTAAATTATGGCTTCACACATTTTAATTGCTTCCGATTCCTCTTCGTGAATAATTGGTAACAGAGCACTAGCCAATTTAGCTATGTTCCATTGAGTAATAATCGGCTGATTACCATAAGCATAACGACCATCTCTGTCAATCGAACTAAAAACAGTTTCTGGGTGATAAGCATTCATAAAAGCACAAGGACCAAAATCAATGGATTCACCAGCGATACTTACATTATCGGTATTCAAAACTCCATGAATAAATCCAACGCGCATCCATTCTACAACTAAATCTATTTGTTTTTCTTGTACCGTTCTTAACAAAGCTAAGGCTGGATTTTCCTCACTTAAAAGAGATGGATAGTGGCGTTTGATTACATAATTTGTAAACTCTAGCAATTCAGGTTTATGAAGAAAACGAGCTGCATACTGAAAAGTACCCACGCGTATATGACTTGAGGCAATCCGTGTCAAAACAGCTCCTTCATTTGCCCTTTCCCTATACACCTCCTCACCTGTTGCTACAACAGCCAAACTACGCGTAGTTGGTATTCTTAAGCCATTCATTGCTTCGCTTATCAAATACTCTCTTAACATTGCATAGGTTGTAGCCCTTCCATCGCCATTGCGTGAAAAAGGAGTTCTTCCCGCACCTTTTAATTGAACATCAAAACGTTGATTTGAACCATTGACATGTTCACCCAATAAAATTGCTCTTCCATCTCCTAAGATATTAAAATGTCCGAATTGATGACCTGCATACGCTTGCGCTATAGGTTCAGTTTCATCTGGAATAGCATTTCCTGATAAATGCAAAATGGCTTCATCAATGGAATAATCTTGGAGATCCATTTCTGCAGCCAATTCATAATTATACACTAATAATGTCGGAGCGTCTACTTTTGTAGGTAACATTTTGCGAAACAACTGTTCATTTACTGATTTATATGTTGTATCCCAATTCCATGATTTTATTTTCGAATGTTCAGTTGATGACATTATCTAATTTTACTTTATACTTAAGACTTTTATCAAAGATAAAATTAAGTAGCTGTTCTACCTAACTTCAAAGTTGAATTTAATATATAAAATAGCTTAAAAAAAAGAAGGAACAAACAAGCAAGTTATTGAAAATACATGAGTTTTGATTTAATACTTTTTGAATTTTGAGTTTTTGAGTAAAGAAAAATGAGTACTTATCTTATCAATTATCACATTCATCAGAATTAGATCTCTTCAATAAAAATGCAGGTTGCTCCTTCACATCACACAAGTATCAAATACTTGTATGATGATTAAAACTGTCTAGTTCTTTTTGCAGTTGTTCTATTTCATTTTCCATTTTTTCCAACAACGCATCAACCTCGTTTTCTTTAAAAACTGCTACCATAGTGAGTATACTAGACTCGTATCTATCACGTATCAAGCCATCTTTTGTACTTACCGTTTTCAACTTGGTAACGTAATTCTTCAATTCCGACATTCGGAATATTTTAGACCTTACTGGACTTGAGGCACTATGTATATTCGTTTTCAGTGTCACTATTTCTTCTGTGGTAGCGTCTATTTCTTTCAAAAGTTCGACTGGGTCATAAACCCGCTTACTTCCCTCTAAAATAGAGTTAGTTGACTGTAACCTACCCCAAAGTTTATGCAATTTTGCAGCTAACTTATTTTTCTCTTTTAAAGCTTCTGTAATTTTCATAAAAAAACAATTTACGTTATTAATTAATTAGGTTTATTTTAACAAGCTATTCTTAAATAGCTTTCTCTTAATTGTGCTTTTGCACGCATCGTGTAGCTCGGTATATTTTTTTCAGCTATGCTTAACTCCTCTGCTATTTCCCTTCCAGAGTATTCACCGTAATATTTCAACATCAAAATTTCTCTTTCTCTATCTCCTATTCCTCTCAGAGCTTCTCTCATATTACCTTCCAACTCATTAAAATCTTCATCATAATCTTCATTCGCACTCAAATTATATGCATTATTTACATCTATATGCATATATGGGTCATATTTCTTTTTTCGCATAAAATCCAAACACAAATTTTTTGTTAAAGTGTATAACCACGCATCTAAATCTGCAACCCTCTCATTATACTTATCCTGGTTAACAAGCGCTTTAATCATCGCCTCTTGTGTTAAATCATCCACCCAATCAATATATTTTTCACCTAAAAACTTACGAGCTGTTTTTTTAATAATCACTCGAGACATTTTCCAAACATCACTTCTGTTCAAATCAATTTTTTTACTTTTCATTTCGTTTTTCATGGCTTTACATTTAAATTAGTGACAAGTTTTCCACCTACACCCAACTTTTGAGTGCATACTTTTTAATTTATTACTTTTAATTTTGAATCAGATTCGACTTAAAGTCGAGGGTGTTTTTAAAGGCTATTGTTTATCATTTGATCTAAATTTACATCTATTACGATACTACTTTTAATTTATAACTTTTAATTTGTAATTTATTTTCAATCAGAATTTCAAAAGATATGCCAAAACTAAAAACTGCTTAAAAACAGGTAAAAAAGAAATTTAAAATGTCAAGTTTTAATTTATATATCAAAATTTGACACACAATAAACCAACTTTTATCATTTGAATTTTATAGAAATAATAAATACGGTATATTTATATAGGAAAATTATTAAAAAACTTAAAAAAGAATCGAACTTTAGTCTATCATCCTTCTGTAAAATCTAAACGACATTCATTTAATGCCTTATAGAAATGACCCGTTTGCAACAAATCAATCAATCTTTTAATTCTATCTATGTATTCAGGAAAACTTTCCCCAAAAACTTCTTTGATTTGATTGTTTTCTAAAGACGATATTGAACCATCAAAGGCTGTAGCCACTGAAAAGAGATCAAGCAATAAAAACCTCTCCTCTGGAGTTACTTGTGACAAAGTCTCTATAAAAAGTGCCCAATCATCAAACCTATCCGGTTCATTAACTTCAAGTTCTTTTTGAAAATGAACCAATAAAAAAATCATATTTGGATGATAATTCTTTGTCATTACAATCGAATTTCCTATCGCTCTTAAACATCCTTTTTGAGCTGTAATAGACAATTGCTGTTTCAGGTTTGCATTTTTAAATTGAGACATAATTTCATGTGACAATTTAAAACCAAACAAACGTAATCTTGCGTCGATTAACACTTTTCTAATCACCAGGACATTCCAAAAGCATTCGACTAGAACTGCTGAATACAAAATTGAAACACCAAAAATCTTTTCTCCAATAAAAATCAGTAATAGATACTTTAAAATGAAATTGGTTAATACGATTTTACCTTTGTAGAGTAATGTGATTACAAAAAGGTTTTTTTTAGAAATATTTTTGAATGAATCGATACCTAATACTTCTAACTCAGGATCAGGTAATTCTAATGCTGTTCTAGCTAAAATATTTTCAATTTTGAAAGTGGGTATAGAAAGTAAATCCGTTGAATAAGCGTTTAGTTTTAAAATGTTTTGTAAATCATGTACAAGTTTAAGTGCAATGAGAAATAAACAATAAAATTCAAATGCCACAAATAAAACATACAATAGAACTAACCAAGACCAATAAACCAATGCTGGCTTATCCCTTAAAGCTAAATCAAAATATACTAAAGGTGTTAGAGTAAGTATAGAAACAATTAAAGTTAAAAGAATTGATTTAGTCAGTATCTTATTTGTTTTTTTCTTGATTTGCTCATCTGTCTTAAAATGATGCTCAGAATATTTCTTTTTATTTTTTTTCTCGAAAACCTCTAAATAGAACAAACCAAACTTTTCAAAAGCAGATTTTTTTGCTTTCTTTAACTTGATTGTTTCTGATTCGTTTTTCGTTTCCATAACTTCAACAGAACAAATTTAATCTAAAAAGAGTAAACCATCTAATGAAAATAGCTTTCAACTGGATTTTACTTTCCGCCAAACTGATTGAGTTTTAAGATATTTCTAGAAATCAATCTGGCTAATTTTCTTTCAGCACTTGTAAAATCAATTTTTATTGAGTTTCCAACTACCATTTTTGGGTGGTATTCCATCCAATCAAATACTCTCTTTTTATTGGGATCTGTATATTGATTAAGAATTTCTTTTTCCCATTCAGTTTGTTTCAAATTCTTCAGCTTGATTTGTGAACGCGCGCCGAAAAAATCTCTAAAATCGGTTTCTTTCCAATAATTGGAATAATCATCCATTCGAAACAAACGACCATCATCAAAGAAATATGCAGGTAAATCTGTATGAACAAATAACAAAACAGAGCGATAAACAAATAGTTTCAAATCAGACTCACTGTTTAGTTTATAAATTCCAGTCAAATACATTAATCCCAATGCTACCCTGCATTTCAATCCACCAACTTCAGCGTCTCTCATTAAATCAAAACCTTTAGTGCAATTGTCTAAATTTAAAATATTAAAGACCCTCATTGGTTCAAACTTAAATAATATTCGTACATCTTTCTTGTTAATTCTTCAGTTGAGATTGAAATTGGTAGTTTTTCAGAAAACATCACTAATTGTTGAGCAACTTTGATTATTTCTGTTCTAAAAATTTCATCTTCTATTCCTGAAACATCATTTTTAGAGGCAACTCTTAATCTTTTTTTATCAAATAAACTTTCTTCTTCAGGTAGCCAAAAAAAACGATTGTAATCCAAAACATCAACATCGTATACAATTTGACCTTCTATTTTCAACGGAAATTCTTTCAATATCAAACGACTAATTTCAAACGCCTCTTCATGTGTTTTATTTTGAGTAATTAAATAATTGTAGCATTTCGTGGCACTTTGTTCTTCCCATTCATCGTAACCATTCCCTTCTCTTGCTATATCGTGAAACAAAATTGCATAATACACAGCATGAACATCTAAAGAAATACCTTTCGAAATATAAAACTGATCTATTTTATCGATTAACACCAAACATCTTATTATATGAAATCTACCGTGAAAACTCTCTAAATCAAAAGTTTCCTCATGTTTTCGATAATGTTGGGCAACATCCTTCTTGAAAATTGTTAAGTAATGTAGTAATTGTGACATTTTATCTCTTTTAATTCAAATACGTTCAATGTATAAGCATTATAACTTTTAATTTAAAAAAAATTCATTTACAAAACTGTTATATAACGAATAGGATAGCGTAATAACTTCAAACAATTAAATGATTACGATGAAAACAACTCAAAAAAACCAATTACTTGTGTCGATTCAAACTATTTTTGAGAAAACAAA
>CALPVI020000133.1 GCA_943326975.2 Actinomyces viscosus
CACTAGAATCGATTGATAAACTAAAACGGTTTTCAGAAAGGGCAAATTATATTATAAAAGAAGAAGAATTTTCATTAATACTTACTACTCTTCGCTCAAAAATTGATGAACTGGAGGATCATTATTTCAAAAAACAAGATGATTCAATCGTTTTTACGCTTGAACCAAAAGACAGTGCATCAAAAGAAGATAAGGGTATAAATCAAAATACAAAGTCTTATGTTACTGAAGATAAAGGCTATTATGAAGAGATTGATCGTCTTGCAAACAGATTACAAAACCTTGAAAAAGAATATGAAATCACTAAGAATACAGTGATTGAATTAAGTCACAAACTAAAACTTAAATAGTTATAGTATGATATAAACCCTGAATTTCATTTTCAGAATAATCGAGGTATTCTCTGAATAATGATTCAAACAAAAATGAACTAAAAATATCTTTCAGATTTTTGATTTAAAATTCTTTTTCTTATAAGTATTTGAAAAATATAAGTAAAGAAATTTAAGTTAAAAAGCAGTTTGTTAATTTTAAATATATTTTCAAAAATATAACAAGAATAATAAGCGATGAAATTCAGAAGAACAATTAATGATTTTATAGAGAAATTTCCTGATGGATTCACTTATGACAAACAAAATAAGCGAGTTCTAACTTTTAGAACCAACATTTCATTCGAGTTGACTCGCTCAATTTCAAATATTTTAGAGGAAATAAAAAACGGAGATCAAATCTGATCAAATCTCCGCTTTAGTGACCCATCTGGTCGAAAAATGTAACTTTTATAAGGACTTGGAGGGGGGTGATGGATTGGGAAGAATCTAAAAAAACCACTGATAAAGAGGGAGAATCAGAATGAAAATGATGTAAAACAAAAACGAGAATGACGCTCTCGCTCTCATTCTCGTTTTATTTTGTGACCCCGTAAGGATTCTAACCTTAAACCTCTACAGCCGTAATGTAGTGCTCTATACAGTTGAGCTACGGAGCCTTAATTGTGGTGCAAAGATAATATTTTTTTCTTTATCTGTGCAAGTTTTTTGTTTTTTTTATTCAATTTCAGCTGAAATACCTCTTTCTAATAAGGCTGTACACATGGGTTCAAGTCTTTCATAAGTACCTCTTTTCACTTGACACTTACCTTTATAATGAATTATAATTGTACATTGTTCAGCCTGTTCCGCAGTATGCTTACAAATCTTTATCAATGATTCAATAACATGATCAAAAGTATTTACATCATCATTGTAAATAATCAAATCTTTTTGGTCGATTAATTCTTCTAGTAATAATTCTTCAACACTTGTTTCTGTTTGTGTCATCTCATTTCTTTTTACAAAGTTCGATATTTAAAATATATTAATCAAACTTATTTTATTAATTCGTTTTCAATAGGTTTTGCAATATAACCTAGCTTCTCTATTTCATTCGTTAAGCGTTCAATCTCATTGGTTGGGATATTTTTCAATATCAAACTAGTGCTAGCATTCGCTTTTTCAATCGCTTTTTCATATTCAGCTTGAATTAACCAATTTGCTAGTTCACCAGTTATTTTCTCTTTAACTAAATCTATTTTTAGATTTTTTGTATCAGGAATAACCACTTTTGGATTCACTTTTAAAGTATCAAAATCGTTTAAAATCGAACCCAAAACAGGTAGCTGTTTCACTGAATTATATGTAGCTGATTTTATTCTTTCCTCTTTTGAATCATAATAAAATGAACCGAAATTATTATATAAATTCAATTCTGCTTTTGGAAAAGCTGTAAATTTTTTTTTGGTTACCAACTGAGCTTTTGGAACTAATGGCTTATTCACTTTTTGAGGAATTTCAATTGGAGTCAATACTTGTAAAATAGAATCTTTACCTTGCTCCACTTTTTGAATTTCAACCTGATTTTGAACAAATTTTTCTAAATCTTTGGTAATCTCTTCCTGAGTTGAAACTCTTTTTTCTTCCGGTTTCACTGGTTCCAATATACCATTTCCATTTTGATCTAATAAACGTTTTGCTTCTACTAATGTAATCCTTTCACCTTTGTAATATGCAGTAATAAATGCATCTGCAATACCACGTGCAATTGCTTCTTCTTTTTTAGGTCTAGCTTCATCGATTGAATGAAACATACCCGTAGAATACCTAACCAATGCATTTGGTAATTTTTTCGACACAACTGGTTCTATATTTTTCAATCTTTCCGGTTCAACAGCTCCATTGAACACACCAATTTGAACTGTATAAAACAAGCCTAATCTTGTTTCTACTGGTGTAGCTTTTACGTAATTAGAGTTTTGATTTTCTTGTATATTCGTTTTTTCTACTGCCATTGTCGAATCAAATTTAGTACCTAATACTTGTGCCGTATTTTGTGCTACCTCAACCAACAATTCATTCTCTCCTTTAGGTATACATTTTCTAGTTCTTTCTAATTCTCTAGCTTCAGCAAAACTAACTCTCAAACCATCACAATAGGCAACAACAAATGCATCTTTATAACCAATATTTCTAATTTGATTTTGTGCCTCTAATGCTTTCTGTCCTGCATTGAAGTAACCTGCCATGTACCTAGTTATCCCATTATCATTTAACTTTTCTCCTGAAACAGGTGTAAACGAATTAAATAAATCTTGTGGAATTGGTTTTGAGAAAGCACCAACTTGGACTCTATAAACTAAACCTGATGGATTTTTCACATCCACAGGAATTGGAGTTGATACCGCTGTTGCAGAAGGGTTTTTATTAATAGCCAATCCAGAAGCAGGTAATGAAATCATAGGTACTACTTTTGAATTAGCAACTGTATTATCCGTTTCTTTTGGTTTCAAAGTCGTAGAAACTATAACCGGTGTTGAAACAATTTGCTTGCTAACAGGTTGCGTTCTATTCAACAACATTTTTTGCATTTTCAATCCCTGAACCTTGTCATTTGAAGTCAGTATTTTTGCTTCTGTTTGATTGATTTCTAACTCCTTAATCAATTCTTTACGAGCTATTTCATTCGATTTAATTAGCTGAATATTTTCTTTGATTTTATTCGATTTATCATCAGAATTAACTTTGCTGTTTTCTATAATTAACTTTTTTGTCTCTGCTTTTAATTTCTCGAGTTCAACATCAATTTTCCCGATTTTATTTTCAACAACTATAGCCTTTTGAGCTACATCTACATATGATTTATAATTAGAAGAAGAGGCAATCGCTTTTTCTTCGTCTCTTGTTAATACAACATCATTTGCTTCGTTTTCAATTGTTGGATTTATAGTTGATATCGAATTTATTTGAATATCAATTGAAGTCAACTGATTATTTAACAATTCTTTTTCATGAATAAGTTGCTCTCTTTTTTTATTCAACTCGATTGCTGATTTTGGTTTAGAAACACTGATTTGATTATCAACATTTCTAATTTCTTGAACAATATCCGAAACTTGAATAGATGTTGTTCTTCTTTTTTGTTCTAATTCATTTTTTGACAATAAACTTACAGTTTCATTACCCATATATGAATTGAATGCTTCATCGATAATTGCATTTTGAACAATCTCATTAGCTTTAATTTGTTTTACTAAAGCTTGTTCTAATATAAAATTCTTTTCTTGAATGTTTTTCTTTTTATCAGCAGCATTCACTAATAATTCAGCTTCACTGGATAATCTTTGGTTTTGAATTTTTGCTAATTCAACATTCTTAGAAGATAAGGACGCAATCTTATCCGAATCTAATTTTGATTCTGCTTTGGATCTTGAAATATTAGCAACATACAATTGGTTTTCAACTTTCGATTTTTCAATTTCTAAATTGGTAATTTTCTTATTTATTTCCGTCTTTTCTTTAGCTGTCAAAGAAGTATTTGCTAACTGTTGCTCTAATTGTTTTTGCTCAATAGAAATTTTATCGATTTTTACATCAGAATCTGTTTTAGTAATTGTCAATGGCTTTTGATTGTCAACTTCCGCTATCATTTCAAGTTCACCGATTGCGATAAGTCCTCTTCTTCTTTTCTCTTTAATCTGAGCTAATTCTTTTTCTAAGGCTTTTGTTTTATTTATTTGAATCGGAGTTGGTTGTATACTATTATTTTTCAAGGCTAAAGCCAACTCTTTTTCATAATTTTCAAGGACCTTATCTTGTGATTTTAATTCATCTAAAGTTGTATATGATTTTTCTAACTCAACTGATTTTTCACCCAATATTGATTGACGGAAATCACTAACTATTTCCTCTGGAGTTATAATCTTTTTATCGTTGGCAGTTGCGAGAACTTTCGTATTATCTAATATGAGTTGATTAGCTTTTCTCTTATCCGCTAAAATCCTCAATTCATTTTCTATTATTTGTTTTCTTTGCTCAACCGTGATTTGACTATTACTTACTTGTCCATTTAAAAGAGATACATTTTTCAATTCATTTTCTAAGCCCAATTGATATTTCGCTAATAATTCATTTTGCTTTTTAACATCTTCTTGACTTGTAAATGCTTGATCTAACTCTTTTGATTCAACACCTAAAATAGCTGTTCTTAAATCATTTGCAACTTTACTTTTTTGCTCATTACTTACAGCGCTGTTTTGACTTTGATTTACTTTAGTATTTGATGTTTTTTCAGCAACTGGAGTTATTGTAGTTGTTGGCTTATCTGTTGTTGGCTTTGTTGTTTGAGCAACATTAGTTTTCTTCTCATTGTTTTGAGTCTCATTTTTTATATTGTCAACTTTATTTGTTGCTGAAGAAGACAACAATGAATTATCAACAGGTTTTTTCAATTTAACAGTATCACTATTCTTAGCTACTTCTGAAGACACTTTTCCATTGGCTATTTCAACTGATTTATCTACTTCAGTGTTACTCTTCTCATTTTGAACATTAGCAGAGTTTACATTCGTTGAATTTTTATCTTCAACCTTATTCGAATTTTTAACACTTGCTAAAGTTGGATTTTTTAATACCTCTACTCTACTTTGACTTTCAACTATTTGTTGCTTTATAATATTGTTTTCAGCAATCAATTGAATGCTTTGCGCTTTACTATTTTTCTTCTCGTTATCCAGAATTGTCTGTTTCAATTTTTCTTGAAGTGCAACTTCTCGATTCACCAAATCATCATTTTTAGTCAATGAAGAAGAAGCTTGAATATTCGATTTATCTTTCTCGTAATTAACATCCAACTTAGCAATTAACTCATTTGATTTAATTTTAGATTCCTCTATTTTAACTGCTTTATCAAGATTTGTTGAAATTGATTTTTCAACATTTGCTATTGCTGTTTTAGAAACTTCAATATTTTCTTTTAAAGATTGATTATTAGGATCCTTTTTTAAATTTGATTCATCTTTCAACTGCTTATCCTTCAGTTCATTTAAAAGTGCTTTATCTTCAATAAGTATCGCTTTTAATTTATCTTCTTCCTTATTCGTTCCATTGGTAATGTTATTGATTTTAACTGAATAATCAGGCTTAATCGTATTTATTAATTGCGCTACCGATTTATCACTATTTTGTTGAACTAGAGAAGCAGATTTCGATAGTATTAGCTGTTCTCTTTCTGAAGTTGTTTCCTCAACTTGAGAGATTAAAGAATTTAGAGCATCACTTCTCGATTTAGTTGAGGCAGAAGGATTATTTTTCAATTCTAACTCTATTACTTTACTATTGTTTTTCAATTTATCTAAAAGCACTTTATCTTCTGTTTGAATCAACTTTAATTTTTCAATTTCAGATATGTCTTTTTTTGATTCAATTGCAGC
>CALPVI020000134.1 GCA_943326975.2 Actinomyces viscosus
AAAAGAAAATATCAATTTACATTGGAGAGAAGCATACTATTTTGCTTACTCTCCTTTTTTACTTTTATACATTACAAGTTAAACGCTCAACAAAAAGACACTTTACAAGTAATACATAATCAAAAAGGAATTTTTTCAACTGTTTTTCACTCAATTCATTTAAGAAATGGGAAACTTTATAATAAAGATGAAATTTTAAAAAACATAAAATCAACCTTAAAACCATTAGATATCATCTTAGAAAAATCACCTTTTCAAATAACTGATAAATTTATTCCTGGTCATTTTGGTCATGTTGCTATCTGGCTGGGATACAAATCTGATTTAATACAATTAGGTGTTTGGAATGATCCTAAACTTCTACCTTATCAAAAGTACTTAGAAGCAGATACCAATGGTATTAGTTTCAATATTGTGGAAGCTTTACCTTCAGGTGTGCAAATGAATTCTATTAACGAGTTTTTGAATGTTGATGATTTAGCTATCGTACGAATTGATTCTAACTTGATTCCAAATAAAAAAGAATCCATTTTACTTGCGATTGAGCAATTAGGAAAAGAATACGATTTCAGATTCGACATTGAAACGAAAGATAAAATTGTCTGTTCAGAATTAATCTATCACTGTTTTCCTATTATAGCATGGGAAATCGAAAAACTAATTGGAAGATACACAATTAGTCCCGACAACATTCTCCATACTTGTTTAGAAAACTGTGATTTAGAGGTCATTTCATTTTATCACAAAGGGAAAGAAATTAGTGATGAAGATAAAATTGAATTGCTTTATAAACTTACTCGACCACGAAAATTATGGATTAAAAACAAATAATTACTTCTTTACAATCTGAACTAATTTGGCTAAAAAATAAACTATTCTAAACATATTTAATGAAATAAAAAATCCGAGTAAAAAAATTCACTCGGATTTACATTATAGAAACACATCATGATTTATAGCAACTTTTAATTTTTGCTTAATTTGGTTTGGTTGATTAATTCTTCTGCAATTTCTATTGCTGCCTGTATTGGTGCAATTCCTTTTATTTTTGCACGATTAAAAACTTCAAGCGTTTTATCGTATATCTTTTCAATTTTATTTAAGGTAAATGCTTTGTCAATTTCTGTTAATTCTTGATAAACATTTATTAAACCACCAGAATTGATCAAGAAATCAGGTGCAAATAAAATACCGTGATCCAATAATAATTGACTATCTCTATCTTCATCTTCTAATTGATTATTTGCTCCTCCAGCGATTATCGAATATTTAAACTGAGGAATTTTCACTTCGTTAACTGTTCCTCCCAAAGCAGTAGGTGCATAAATATCCGCATCATACGTAACAACATAATTTGGGTGAATCGATTTTATAGAAGCATCTAATGCTAAAATTGCATGCACTCTTTCTTCATTGATGTCAGAAACTATTATTTCAGCTTTTTCTTTTAACAAATATTCAACTAAAGCCGTTCCAACGTGTCCCAATCCTTGAACAACTACTTTTTTACCTGCTAAACTTGGGCTTCCCCATAAAAAATTTGCTGAAGCTTTGATACCTTGTAATACACCAAATGCTGTAAATGGAGAAGGATCACCAGTTTTATCATTTAATCCTACTACATATTTTGTTGTTTGACTTACAAATTCCAAATCATCTGGAGATGAATTCACATCTGCAGAAGTTATGTATTTTCCATTTAAATCATTAATGAATTCACCATATTTCCTAAGTAATTCAGGTGTTTTTATTTTAGCTGGATCACCAATAATAACGGCTTTACCACCTCCTAAATTTAAACCACTAATTGCAGCTTTGTAAGTCATTCCTCTTGACAAACGAAGTACATCTACTAATGCATCATTTTCTGATTCATAATTGAGAATTCTTGTACCTCCTAATGCAGGACCGAGAGTAGTATCGTGAATTGCTACAATCGCCTTCAAGCCCGTATCCTTATCACTAAGATATACTACTCTTTCGTGTCCTTGTTCATTAATCAACTCAAATGGTTGCTTTGAAGAAATTTCTTTTTGTATTGTATTAATTGTTTCTGACATTTTGCTATGTATTAAAAGTTTATTAAATAATTGATTTTAAAGAAAGTATTTACCACCAAGTAACAACGAATAAATACTTTCTAAGACTGCGAAAGCTGGTGTTTCAACACCTTCATTTCTAATTTCTTACTCTTTTTTCCATAGGCTTACATTTTTTAAATTTATCTTCATCGTCTTCCTGACGAATTAGGAATTGGCACCGGTTTTCCAATTCGTCTTCCGACGAACTTATAGTTGGTTGCCAGAGGGTCTCAGAGCCTAATCTCTCACCTCTTCTTTATAAATCAATTTTAGCAATGCTATCATTGAAATGCGAGACAAATCTATAACCTAAATTTTAACTTTCCAAATATTTATTCTATTATTTCTATAGATTTTATATATTAATAATTTATTATACTGTATATCAAGAATTTAAATACAATAATTATTTTCAAAAAAATATCCTCAGAATTAATTTTATTAGCTGAAAAGGTAAAATTTTAATGTTATATAAACTGACATTACAGCGTTAATAAGTTTAAAAAAGTACCGAAAAAAGCAGAATATTATAAAGTAACTTTACAAGTTAGCATTCACTAAAACGGAGTAAAAATTCACATGGAAGCAGAGAAAGTTAAAAGCAAATTTCCAAGAAGATTACTAAAATTTGGAGCTTGGTTTTTCGGAAGCATACTTACAATAATGCTTTTGATATCAGGAGGAATCTATTTCTATAAGGACGAAATTTGTGGAATTGTAATTGAGGAAGTAAACCAACACCTTAAAGCAAAAGTGAGCGTTGAAAAGGTAGATTTGGCTTTTTGGGGTTCGTTTCCAAATTTATCGGTTGACTTTAACAATGTCTTTATTCAAGATTCGTATGAAAATTCTACTCCTAAAGATACATTATTACATTCAGAAAGAATCCGATTGAAATTTAACCCAATGGATATATGGGAAGAAAAATACGATGTAAAGCAAATTGAAGTAGCACCGGGAACGGTTCAATTAAAAATCAATAAAAAAGGAGAAGTTAATTACGACATTCTTAAACCAACAAAAGATACAACTGCTTCAAAATTCAAGTTGCAATTAAAAGAAGTAATATTATCTGAAATTCGGTTTTCATACGATAATCAATCAACTGGACAAGCCTATTCTTCTAATATAAACGAATTAGAATTAGCTGGTGCTTTCAGTGAAAAACAATTTGTTTTAGAAAGTAAAACACAAATGCTTATCAAGCATATCAAAAGTGGAAACATACCTTTGATTTCAAATAAACTTTCGCATTTTAACATTGCTATTACTGTCAATCAAGAATTAGGAACAATTGAAATTCCTACTTGTACAATTTATATTGCTAATCTCCCTTTTGAATTTGGTGGAAAAATCACACCTACAGACTTAAATTTCAAATTAAAGGCGAATCAACTTGAATTAAAAGATTTTGCTAATAATTTCCAACACAGTTCAATAGACAATATTGATAAATTTGGCGGTTCGGGAACAGTAGATTTTGATGTCTCTTTAAATGGAAAAATAGATACTGAAGAACCTTTAAACGTTGAATGTAATTTTGGAATTCAAGAAGGTTCGCTTATTGATCCAATCAAAAAATTGAAAATCAATAATATTAAATTAAAAGGAAAGTACTCGAATATAGGAGGGAAAGATAAAGAGTTTTTAAAACTTTCAAACATTTCATTCTCAACTCCAGGTGGACCTTTCAAAGGAAATGTATTATTAACTCATTTTGACGCCCCAATTATAGAAGGAAATGCAAATGGAAATATCAATTTAAAAGTAGCAAATTCATTGTTTACTTTTCCAGGTGTTCAAGAAATTGGTGGAAATATTCAATTAAATAGTGAATTTATAGTTCAAGCATTGACACAAAATGATAACTCATTAAAATATGATTTACAAACTTGTGAAGGGGATATCGATCTTCAAAATGTGCAATTACACCTTGTGGACGATAAAAGAAATTTTAGAGATGTAAATGGAAGTATCTATTTAAGAGATGACGAAGCTGGGATTGATCATGTATCCTTAAAAGTTGGTTCTTCAGACTTAAAAATCGATGGCGTATTTAATGATATTGTTGGATTTTTAAGAAAAGAATCTAAAATAAAAGCAAATATCGATGTACAAAGTAACTTTTTAAATGTCCAAGATTTAAGTACAGAAACAAAACAAGAACAAATTTCTAACGGACGAAATTGGATATTGCCTAATAATGTTGATGGTTCGGTTTCTGTAAATATCGGCGATTTAAAATATGAAAATCATAATTTCAAAGAATTGGTTGGTAAACTAAAAATTGGAGAAAGAATCATCAATTTCCCAGATATTACATTGAAAAATGCGGGAGCACTAATAAAAGGTTCAGTTACAATTGAAGAACGTGATCCTGAGGTTTTCACAATCTCAACAAAAGCAATTTCTGACAATGTAGAATTTAAACCATTATTTAGAGAATGGAACAATTTCGAACAAGATGTGATTACTGAAAACAACATTTTCGGTAAAGTACATGTAACCATGGATTTTGAAGCACCTTTCGATTTACGAACAGGAATAATTAAAAATGCAATCAAATCAAAAGTACAACTGCGCATTACTGAGGGAAGATTGAAAAATGTAATGGCATTTAAATCGCTTACAGAAAGTTTGAAATCTACATCTGCAACAAAGTTGGTATTAAACAAAAACAACATCAATGAATTCGAGAAAAAACTTTTAGACCTTAAATTCGGCACACTTGAAAACACCTTTATTATTCGAAATGGGAAATTGGAAATTCCTTCGATGGTTATAGAATCAAATGCCTTAGATGTAAAATTAGAAGGTACTCACGACTTTGATAATAACATTGATTATCGCTTTGCATTTCGTTTTAGAGACTTAAAACAACCAAGTAAATCGGAAGCAGAATTTGGAGAAATCGTAGATGATGGAACTGGAGTGAAATTGTATGTTCGAATGACAGGAAACATGGATAATCCAACAATTGTTTGGGACGAAAACGCTAAAAAACAACAAGCTAAAGAAAATCGAGAAGCAGCCAAAGAAGATGCAAAGTCAATTTTAAAAACAGAATTTGGCTTGTTTAAAAATGATTCTTCCGTAAAAACATACAAACAAAGCACAAAACCAAAAGAAGAACTGAAAGTAGAATTTGGACCTGAGAAACCCAACACAGAAGAACAAAAACAGAAAGAACCTAAAAAAGATACTAAGATTACAAATACGCTTAAAAAATGGAAACAAGAAGCGGAAAATACAAAGAAAGAAGAGTTTGAGTAACAAATAGTTAAAAAAATTATATCTCCTTATGATTCCTTTTAAATTGTATTTATCTTAAACCGATTAGTTCAAAAAAATAGGGTATCCTATTAGGATACCCTCATCAATTCTTTCAATATACTGAAAATGAATTATTTAGCAACTTCTTTTCTAAAATATTTCTTTCTGAACCAAAACGCTAATTTAACCAATGCTATTAATGCTGGAACTTCCACTAAAGGTCCAATGACTCCAGCAAATGCTTCTCCGCTATTGATTCCAAATACGCCAATCGCAACTGCAATTGCTAATTCGAAATTATTTCCAGTTGCTGTAAATGCTAAAGCAGTTGTAGTTGAATAATCTGCTCCCAAACGTTTTGCGAATAAGAATGTAACAACAAACAT
>CALPVI020000135.1 GCA_943326975.2 Actinomyces viscosus
AGCTGCTTGGGATGATATTATTCAAAAAGACACTTTATACTTATGTCAAAATAAAGAGTATGAGTTAAATTTCCGTGCAAAGGATGTAATACATTCTGCTTATTTACAGCACTTTAGAGTTCAGATGAATACTGTACCAGGTTTAACTACTAGATTTAAGTTTACACCTGATGTTACTACAAAGGAAATGCGTAGTAGAAAAAAAGATGATAAGTTTAATTATGTATTAATGTGTAACAAGATTTGTGGAGGTGCACATTACAAAATGAAAATGATTGTAGTTGTATTACCTCAAAATGAATATATTTCATGGATGAAAAGTAAAATTGCATCCAGTACATTTAAACATAAATATTTCCCAGTTGTTGAGGCTACACCAGCTCCATCAACTACTCCTGCAATCGATTCAACAGTTGTTGCAGTTAATTAGTAATTGATTTAATAAATTTAAAACAGATATAAGATGTCGGCAGCAGCTCATTTAGCACATGAAAGTCACGATGCTCATGGTCACCATGAGGAGAGTTTTATTTCAAAATATATCTTTTCACAAGATCACAAAATGATTGCTAAGCAATTTTTGCTAACAGCAGTTTTTATGGGTCTTGTTGCAATGTTATTGTCTATACTTTTTAGAATTCAATTAGCATGGCCAGGTGAAAGTTCTGATTTTCTATCTTTCTTTTTAGGTGAAACTTGGGCTCCAGGTGGTATTTTGAAAGAAGATATGTATTTAGGATTAGTTACTATACATGGTACTATTATGGTATTCTTCTTATTAACAGGAGGTTTATCAGGAACTTTTTCTAATTTGTTAATTCCATTACAATTAGGAGCAAGAGATATGGCATCAGGATTTTTAAATATGCTATCTTTTTGGTTCTTCTTTTTGTCTTCAATTATAATGTTAATCTCATTATTTGTTGAATCAGGTCCAGCAATGGCAGGATGGACTATTTATCCTCCTTTATCTGCGCTACCTCAAGCTGTAAGTGGTTCAGGAACTGGTATGACTTTATGGTTATTATCTATGACATTATTCGTAGTTTCTTCTTTAATGGGTTCTTTGAATTATATAGTTACGGTTTTAAACTTAAGAACTAAAGGAATGAGTATGACAAGAATGCCTTTGACAATTTGGGCTTTCTTTGTTACTGCAGTTTTAGGTGTATTATCTTTCCCAGTTTTATTTTCAGCTGTATTATTATTAATGATGGATAGATTAATGGGAACAAGTTTCTATTTATCTGACATTATTGTTGGTGGTGAGATGTTAGCTAACCACGGTGGATCTCCTATTTTATATCAACATTTATTTTGGTTCTTAGGTCACCCTGAGGTATACATTGTATTGTTACCTGCATTAGGATTATCTTCTGAAATTATTTCTACTAATTCAAGGAAACCTATTTTCGGTTATAGAGCGATGATTGGTTCTATATTAGCAATTGGTTTCTTATCTTTCATTGTTTGGGGGCATCATATGTTTGTTACAGGTATGAATCCTTTTATTGGAAGTGTATTCGTATTTACAACTTTATTAATAGCTATTCCTTCTGCTGTTAAAGTATTTAACTACATTACTACAATATGGAAAGGTTCAATTGTTTTAACACCAGGTATGATGTTTGCTGTAGGTTTAGTTTCTACTTTTATCACAGGTGGTGTAACAGGAATTATATTAGCAGATTCTGCTTTAGATATTAATATTCATGATACTTATTTCGTAGTTGCTCACTTTCATATTGTAATGGGAATGTCTGCAGTCTTTGGTATGTTTGCAGGTGTTTATCACTGGTTTCCAAAAATGTTTGGTAGAATGATGAATTTACGTTTAGGTTATGCTCACTTTTGGATAACTATTGTTGGAGCTTACGGCGTATTCTTTCCTATGCATTTTGTTGGATTAGCTGGTGCGCCTCGTCGTTACTATGATTACTCAGTATATAATGATTTTGATGCTTCCACTGGAGAAATGATTATGGATTTGAATGTTATAATTACTGTATTCGCTATTATTGCAGCAATTGGTCAAGGTTTATTTTTATTTAACTTTTTCTATAGTATTTTTAGAGGACCTAAAGCTGTTCAGAATCCATGGAAATCTAATACTTTAGAATGGACTACTCCTGTTGAACATGTACATGGTAACTGGCCAGGAGAATTACCAACTGTACACAGATGGCCTTATGATTATTCTAAACCAGGTGCTTCAGAAGATTACATTTCACAAATTGTACCTTTAGCAGAAGGTGAAGTAGAGCATTAGAAAATAAATTTTATTATGAAAGCCTTTCCATTTGGAGAGGCTTTCGTATTTTTGATAAAAAGTACTATTTTGGAAGATTCTTTTGATTATAGACAAGAAGCTCAAGAAGATAATTTAGATAATGATTTTGATAAGGTTTTACGACCTAAGTTATTATCTGATTTTGCTGGTCAAGATGCTATTGTTGAGAATTTAGATATTTTTGTTCGTGCTGCTAAACTTCGTGGAGAACCATTAGATCATGTTTTATTGCATGGTCCTCCAGGATTAGGTAAAACGACTTTAGCTAACATTATAGCTAATGAGTTAGGAGTTGGTTTTAAAGTTACGAGTGGTCCTGTATTAGACAAGGCTGGTGATTTAGCCGGGCTTCTTACAAATTTGAATAAAGGTGATGTCTTATTTATTGATGAGATTCATCGTTTAAGTCCAGTTGTTGAAGAATATCTTTACTCGGCAATGGAAGATTATGTTATTGATATTTTGATTGATAGCGGTCCAAATGCTCGTACTGTTCAAATTTCTTTGAATCCTTTTACTTTGATTGGTGCAACTACTCGTTCAGGATTATTAACCTCTCCTTTACGCGCACGTTTTGGTATTAATTCTAGGCTTGAATATTATAATTCTAAAGTTCTTACTTCGATTGTCGAACGTTCAGCAAGTTTATTAGATATACCAATTGATGAAACGGCAGCATATCAAATTGCAAGTAGAAGTAGAGGTACTCCTCGTATTGCAAATGCATTATTAAGAAGAATAAGAGATTTTGCTCAAATAAAAGGTGATGGTACAATTAATTTAGATATTACTAATTTTGGTTTAAAAGCACTAAATGTTGATCAGAATGGTTTGGATGAGATGGATAATCGTATTTTAAGTGCTATTATTCATAAATTTAATGGTGGTCCTGTTGGTTTGTCAACTATTGCTACTGCTATTGGTGAAAATGCTGGTACGTTAGAAGAGGTTTACGAACCTTTCTTAATTCAAGAAGGTTTTCTTACAAGAACATCAAGAGGAAGAAAAGCAACAGAAAAAGCATTTAAACATTTAGGTAAACCTA
The DNA here is from genome assembly GCA_943326975.2 of Actinomyces viscosus. GTDB lineage: Bacteria > Bacteroidota > Bacteroidia > Flavobacteriales_D > Crocinitomicaceae > CAIUKX01. The sequence goes on from CALPVI020000135.1 coordinate 3,336, forward strand.
ATGGTTTTATTCAAGGTGGTTTGTTTGAAGATTAATGAAAAGTTCGGTTCAACAAAATACATTATTAATTAAAGAAAAAGCCAAATCACTTGGCTTTTTCTTTTGTGGTATATCTAAAGCTGATTTTTTAGCCGAGGAAGCTCCTAAACTTGAAAAATGGTTGTCTAATTCATTTAATGGAAAAATGGATTATATGAATAATCATTTTGATAAAAGATTAGATCCTCGTCTTTTAGTTGATAATGCGAAATCTGTTGTTTCGTTGTTGTTAAACTATTATCCAACACCTTCTCACCAATTAGAGGAATCTTCTTTTAAAATTTCTAAATATGCTTATGGTGAAGACTATCATTTTGTTATTAAGGATAAATTAAGCGAGTTATTTCAATTCATTAATGATACGATTGGAGAAGTAGGAGGAAGAATTTTTGTTGATTCTGCACCTGTTATGGATAAAGTTTGGGCTAAAAAAAGTGGATTAGGTTGGATTGGAAAGAATTCGAATTTAATTCATCCAAAAAATGGTTCTTTTTTCTTTATTGCGGAATTGATTCTAGATTTAGAACTAGAGTCTGATGGTCCTATGAAAGATTATTGTGGTACCTGTACAAAATGTATTGATGCTTGTCCGACTGATGCGATAGTTGAACCTTATGTAGTAGATGGTTCAAAATGTATTTCGTATTTAACTATTGAATTAAAAGATGCTATTTTACCCTCTTACTTTAAAGATAAGATGGATAATTGGATCTTTGGTTGTGATATATGTCAAGATGTTTGTCCTTGGAATCGTTTTTCTAAACCTACTAATGAAACTAAATTTTTTCCTCATGAAAATTTGTTAAATATGAGCAAAGCAGATTGGAAAGATATGACTCAAGAAGTATTCAGTACTTTATTTAAAAATAGCGCAGTTAAGCGAACTAAAATGAGTGGACTTAAAAGAAATATAGATTTTATTCAATAAGATTATAATGGGATACTTACTCTGAATGTTGTTCCAACATTTACTTCAGATTCCAATACATAAACTTTTCCTTTATGGTATTCTTTAATTATTCTTTTAACTAGCGTCAGGCCTAATCCCCAACCTCTTGTTTTAGTAGTAAATCCTGGTTGAAATACTGTTTTAATTTGTTTGGTATTTATTCCTTTACCGGAATCTTTTATATCTATGTGCACCCATTCTGGAGATTTATGAATTGAAACTTTTAGACTTCCTTGGCCACTCATTGCATCAACTGCATTTTTGCAAATATTTTCAATTACCCATTCCATCAAGGGACCATTATGTTTTGTATTAACTTCCTTTTCAGATGTAAACTCAATGATTACTTTATTTGAAAATCTTGATTGTAAGTAATCTAAGACGCTTTTAACAGTATTCTCTAAATCAGTATCTTCTAGTTTAGGAATTGAACCTATTTTTGAAAAACGATCTGATACTTTTGTCAATCGAACAACATCTTTAGACATTTCAATTGGAATCATTTGATCAATTTCTTGCGTTTCCAATAATTGAATCCATGCCATTAATGAGGAGAGAGGAGTTCCTAATTGGTGCGCTGTTTCTTTTGCCATTCCAGCCCATACCTGATTTTGTTCAGCTTTTCTAAATGTGGAAAAGATAATATATCCAATAAGGCCAAAAAGGCCAATCATGATGAATTGGATATAAGGAAAATACTTTAATTGTTTTAATTCTGGGCTTTCGTCAAAGTAAAGAATGTTTTTATTCCCATCATTAAAATCAATTTCTATTGGTGAATTAATTCTTTTTAATTGACTAATTATAATTTTAATGTTGGTTGAATTAATTTTTTTGTCTTTTAAGTTGCTACCAATAATTGAATCTTTTTTTGAATTAACTAATAAAACAGGAATTAAACTTTTATTATCAATCAATTCTTGATTAAATGTATTGATTAAATTATCTCTTTCATTTTCTAATTTTTTTATACCCTTTGAATCATCATAATAGTAAGTCATAAACAAACCTTTGTAGACCTCAATTTTCAAGGGCTTATTTTTTATTTTCCATTTGCTAGCTAATTTCATTAAGTTATCTTCAAAAAGTTTTTGAAGTTGAACTTTGTTTAAATTAAGATTTTGTTTTTTAAGTTCATTTTCGTTAAATTCAATATTAATATAACTTGATATTTTGTTATCATTATCCACTAATACAACTGGTATATCTTTGTTTTCTTCAATTATTTTAAGTGGAAAAGTATAATCAGGAATTACATCTAAAGGTGTTTCTTTTGAAAGTTCTTTTGTGGCATCTATCCAAACTTTCATTTTATTTCTTTCAAGATTTCTTAATTCTTCAAAAGTATTATTTGTTAATTGTACTAATTCTATTTTTTTCTTGATCGCATCTGCCCA
>CALPVI020000136.1 GCA_943326975.2 Actinomyces viscosus
GATCCACGAGTTGTTTTGTTCAACTATGGCCTGACGAAATTCCTCTAAAAATTCTTTCGTGAGTTCGAATCGCATTGTGATTTATTTTTAACAAAGGTAACTTTTTTCAGTCGTTTGAGAATGACATTCAAAAAAAAGAATGGTTAAGATAATGTTTTGAAAATGTTAAAGCCAGCGAAATACTTCTTCTAAAAGATAACTACCCCATTTTTCTTTGCCATAATCTTCAACTAATTGCGTTCGTAAACCGTTGTAAGTATAGATTTTTTTCTTTTTGATTTCTATGGCAAAATCTTCTTTTTTGGGTTGGATTACTTCTACAGACTTAGCGAAATAAATGACACTTCCATCTTCTGTTGCTAATCCTAAAATTGCCCCAGGTAAACCAGTGAAACTTTCCGGACCAACAGCTGGAACAATTTCTTGACAGAACCAAGCGTAGATGCGAATAGAATCATTTTTTTGCCAAAAAGCCTTTCTACATTCATAGTTACAAATCACCCTTTTGCTATCTGTCATTTGCCATCTGCGTTCTAAATTTGAGTCTATTACAGTAACAGGTTGACCTAAAATACTAAGTAATAATATACTTCGTTCAGTATTAAAATTCTGATATGTCGTATTACTTGTTGTTGTCCAACCAATTTCATCTACTTCATCATTAGCTTGAGGTTTGAAAATATAATTTGTATCATTGAAATACAATTCAAATAAATCTGTTTTTGTTTTTACGCCATTCAAATATTCTTTGATATTTTCATCATTTTTGAATTTCTTTTCCACATTGGTTCTGCGTTCAAAAAGAATTTTTCCTGAAGTAATTTGTCCTTTTGAAACTACATTTACTAACAGAAAAAGAATTACAGTAATGTATTTAATTCCAGTCATCGAAGTCTTCTTCTTTCGTTTTATTATTATTGAATTTTAATGTCAATTTGACTAAGAAATATCGTGAAATTATTTTAGTCTTGTAATCGGTTATGATATTGCTATTTATATCTCTATTTGCTGAAATATTTTGATTTAAAATATCATTGGCTTGTAAAGAAAGTATCAAGTTTTCTGTTTTTAAGAATGCTTTGTTGATGTTAGCATTCCAAATGAAATATTTTAAATTATATCCATTTGCCCTTTGCCCGTTGATTGTATAAAATACATCTGAATTGATTTTAAGATGCCACCAAGGTAGTGTCCAATTTACCGTAAATGTATATTGTTGCATGGTGTAAGGTTTATTTGAAAAACTACTTATAGAACTTTTTGGGTTGTTAAAACTTACATCACCGTTGAATGAGATAGAAAGAGAATCAAGTGTCATTTGAATACCAAAATTTGGCGCGAAATAAGAAGTTGAAGTTGTGTTTTTTTCTCCATTGATATAATTAGAGTATCTCGAATAACTTCCATTAAAGCCAGGAGTAATTTCAATGAGTTTTTTGTAAATTGGAATTCCACAACCGAAGTAGACATTCGACCAGAAATTACCATCTATATTGACAGTTTTTGAAACCTGACGGCCATAATTGTCAAAGAATGAGGAATCTGCAAAATCGTTGTTTGTGTATTGAACGTTTCCACCTGTCCAAATATATTTTCCACTTAGGGCATTCCATGTATTAAAAAATACATCAGCTGAATGCATGTATAATGGTTTCAAATTTGGATTTCCTGTTGAAATACTGTTCGGATTCGTGTTGTCAGGTATTGGCTGTAAATTAGAAATAGATGGTTGTCTTGAATCTGTTTTATAATTGAATCTAAAATGGGTTGTTTGATTTGGACTATAACTATAACTTGCCTTAGGTAATAAATTGGTAATGTTTTGATTAATTATACTTTTTGTGATGATATTCTCGTTGTTTATTTGAATATTTCTTACGCGTGTACCAATTGAAGCCGTATGTTTTTTCGATTCATAGATCAAGGAAGTACTTGCTCTATTTAGTTTTCGCACATTTTCAAAACTATTTGAGTAATTTGTATTGATGTCTGAATATGTGCCATTGATAAAATCACGTGTTTCCTTGCGTTGATTTTTTAAACCATATTCATACATATATTCTACTTCCAGTTTTATCTTTTTGGTTAATGGCTCTGTATAAGTTACTTTACCAATGTGTGTTTGAGAAGAATTATCGTTGATTTTAGATTGGTTTGTTGTATCATTCATTGTAGAAGTTAGGTAATAGTTGTTTTGATAATTTAAACTTCCTTGATTGGCATTATCCACATAATTCAATTCATAATTTGCTTTGATTTGTCGACGTGGTTTCATGAATTTATGTACAAAATTCAATTTGTTATCTATTTCTGTGCTTTTTGATGCTGTTCTATTTTTTATTAAACTAATTCTTGAGAGTTCTTCTTTTTCCGTTAAAAAAGAAGAATAGTCTATTTCGTCATTTGTTCCATTTGTTTCAATAATTTTTGGTTTGAATTCAATAGAAGTCAAAGAATCGATTTGAGAGAAAAGGGAGAAATTAATTGTGTGAGATTCATTTTCAATTATTGTACGACTAGAATCATCTGAATAATACGAAGTATCTGCTAAGAAATACTGTGAACGACTTTTAGAAAGTGAATTCAATTGATAGTTGTTATAGGTATAGTTAAATCCAACTTTCGTTTTTTTATTCTTACCGATTTTATCGTTGTAATAGATCCCTGAACGGAAAGTTTTAGGGATACCATTTCCATTGTTACTGTTTCCACTCATGATATATTCCCCGTCTTCATTCATATAACCCCCACCTTCGTTGTCCAATCCGAATTTGTTGATATCACCCCAATCAAATCCAGAGCGTGGAGTGTTTGAACCTAAAGCAAATACTGAAATTTTTTGTGATTTATTGAAACTATTCAGAAGTAATTCTCCTTCATAGAATCGTTCAAAATCGCTGGCGATAGAAACTCTTCCAAAATAACCCTTTTTGGCTTCTTCTTTGAGTTTTAAATTCATGACTTGAATTGTTTCTTCTTCACCAGTGGAAGTATTTTCTGTTTTCTTTTCAAATACTTCTACTGTTTCTACTCCTTTTGCAGCTAAGTTTTTTGTTGCAACAGAAGGATCTGAACCAAAAAATTCATCTCCATCTACCAATACTTGACTTATTTCTTTTCCTTGAGATTTGATTTTTCCGTCTTTATCGATTTTAATTCCCGGTAATCGTTTCAATAAATCCTCAACTACTGCATTTTCTCCAACTTTAAATGAATCTGCTACATAGACCATTGTATCGCCTCGGAAATAGATTGGATTTCGATTGGCAAAAATTACGACTTCTTCAATTTCTTTTGATTTTACACTAAAGCGAATTTTAGGAATAGAAATTTCTTGATTTTCACTACTTCCGAATACAAAGTAAGAACGATCCTCAAAGCGATTGTCTGAAATAATCAGGTTAAATGTATCCAAGTGAATTTTCTTTAAATTGAACTCACCTTTCTCGTTGGTTCTTGTGAACCCTAACAAAACAGAATCTTTTAACCGTACAGCCATAACTATTGCATTTGATACAGGTTGAATACCAGTTGTATCATATACAGTGCCTGAAATTTTCATCACTTGTGCTTTGCCAAAAAGCGGTGTAAAAGTGCAAAGAATTAAATAAATGAAAAGGTTCAGTTTATTCATTTAGATTAAAATTGTTAATACAACTATAGTCGAATTTTATATTTTGGTTACAAATTAAATTTATTTTCTTTTTATAAATTTCAATAAAAAATAGTTAAAGCCAGCGAAACATATCTGAAAACCAACGCATGCCTCTTGGGGAGTTACCGAAATCTTTTTCAATTTTTGTTTTTAATTGCTCCATTGTAAACACTTCTTTTTTCAACGTATCGATCGTAAACATTTCTTTTTTTGGTATTATTTCCTCTACGGTTTTTGCAAAATAGATGATTCCTCCATCTTCAGTTGCTAATCCTAAGATTGCTCCAGGTAAACCGTTAAATCCTTCTGGTCCTACAGATGGTTCAATGTCTAATGTATACCAAGCGTAAATGCGTGTTGTATCATTTTTTTGCCATATCGCTTTGTAACAATCATAGTTGGCAATTTTCCTTTTGTTTTCAGTAATTTGCCAATTTCTTTTTGTATTCTCATCTTTTACATAGATAGGTTGGCCCATTACACTCAAAATTGATAATTTTTCATTTGTAGTAAAGTTTTGAAGTATCGTATTTTTAGAAGTAGTCCATGCTAATTGATCTGCTTCATCAGAGAGGATAGGTTTAAAAATAGAACAAGTATCATTGAAAAATAATTCAAATTGCTCTGTTCTAATTTTATTTGTTTCATTGATCATTTGTTTCATTCTACCTTCCGTAATCTTTTTTTCAAGATTCGTTCTGCGTTCAAAAACAATTTTTCCTGCAGTAATTTGTGTAAACCCTGCGACTGAAATGAATATGCCAAAAAGTATTAAAAATAAATTTTTCATGTTTCTATGATTTAATGCCAACCGCCTTTTGCGTCTTCTTCTTTTGTTTTGTTGTTATTGAATTTATAGACCAATTTCAACAAGAAGTAACGTGAAATAATTTTTGTTCGATTATCAGTTGTGATATTTCCATTTACAGTTCGTAATGCAGAAATATTTTGATTTAAGATATCATTTCCTATTAAGGAAATAACAAAATTATCTGTTGTCGTAAACGTTCGACTAATAGAAGCATTCCATACAAAATAATTGATGTTGTATCCATTTGCACGTTGGCTATTTATAGTATAAGTGGCATCAGATGAAATTTTGAATTTTGAAGGTAAAGTCCATACGAAATCTGCACTATAGACTTGAATAGAATAAGGATTTGTCGCTATTGTTCCAATTGAGTTTTTAGGATTATTATAAGTGTATTTTCCACCTATTGTAAATTCTAATGAGTCTAAACTTATTTCAAATTCTAATTCAGGAGTAAGTCCTGAAGTGGTCGTGATATTTCGATTATCGCTCACAATATTTGAATACTTCGAATAGCTTGCAGCAATTGATGGTGAAATTTCTAATCGTTTATTAAATAGAGGAAATCCAGCACTAGCATTTAAAGTAGAATTTATATTTCCATTGACATTAACAGTTTGAGAAATACTTCTGCCGTATTGATCGTAGGTTGTTGAATTGGCAAATGCATTATTAGTTAATGAATTATTGAATCCAAACCAAATGTATTTTCCAGTTAAAGCTTGCCAATTGTTGAAATTGATATTCAAATTATGCTCATAAGTTGGTTTCAAATCAGGATTACCAACTACAATTTTATTGGGGTTGGTATTGTTTTGTACTAATTGTAAATCATTAATGGCTGGCTGACTTGATTTAGTATTATACGTAAAATTGAATCGTTTGCTTTGACTAGGTTTAAAATTATAACTGAATTTAGGAAGAAAATTTGAAATGTTTTGATGAATCGTTGTTGATGTTGTAATGTTTTGATTATCAATATCTATGTTTCTTGCTCTTAATGTTGCTGTTATAGTTTGTGTACGAGATTCATAAATCAAACTTGTTGCTACTCGATTTTGTTTACGTGTATTCTCGAAATTATTAGTCAGTCCAGTATTAATGGATGAATAAACACCATTGACTCCATCTTTGGTTTCTTTATTTTGAGAAGATAAACCATATTCTATTAAATATTCAAACTCCAATTTCATTTTTTTGAA
>CALPVI020000137.1 GCA_943326975.2 Actinomyces viscosus
GGCGGCTACGGAGGTGGTTTTGGCGGCGGCGGAAGTTCTGGAGGTGGTTTTGGCGGTTTTGGTGGAGGCAGCTTTGGCGGTGGAGGTGCTGGAGGTAGTTGGTAAACTTATTGATTTAAAAAATGGAAAAGCAAACTTGCCATATTACAAAGAAATTGTTGCCGATTTCTCAATTGGTTAAAGGGAGTTCTATAGTAAGTTCGGTATTTTCAATTATAAAAAATGAATATCCTGATTTTTCGCAAAATGCTTGGATAGAAAAAGATTTATTACACGAATTTAGAGGTAAATACCTTGAAAGTTTAGTGAAAGATGAATTGGGTGCTATTCATGAAATGGAAAAAGAAGTATTAGCTGCAATTCAATCAGAAGCAATTATTACTGAAAAATTGAATTTAGAAGTAGATAATGACTTTACTTTTGGAGAACGTTTATCTGATAAAATTGCTGAATTTGGAGGTAGTTGGGCGTTTATTCTTTCTTTTTTGGCATTTATGTTCATTTGGATTTGTGCGAATGTTTTCTTTTTAATGAATAAAGCATTTGATCCATTCCCATTTATTTTACTGAATTTAATCTTGTCTTGTTTAGCTGCGCTTCAAGCTCCCATTATTATGATGAGTCAAAATCGGCAAGAACAAAAAGACAGAAAACGGGCTGAAAACGATTATAAAACGAATCTAAAAGCTGAATTAGAGATTAGACAATTACATGATAAAATCGATCATTTAATTCAGCATCAGAATAAAAAAATCATGGAAATCCAAGAAATACAATCAGATTATTTGAACGAAATCGTAAAATATCACAGAAAAAATGATTGATTTTAAATTATTTTTTTCGAACATGATTTTAGTCACAAATTAAAAGATTTTCACCTCGTAACTTTGTTGTATTAAATTGTATACAATGAGTTGGGTTAAAAAAAGTCAGGAAGAAATAAGAAGTAATATTTTTGAAGCATTAGATAAGAATGTAAATTATTTGAATGCTCCAATTATAGGTGTTCCAGGTTCATATTTAGATGAGAAAGTATTTAGTCAAGATAAGTTTAACTTGAATGAAGCGCCTTTTCTTTCAACTTTATTAAAAAATCCGAATCACATTGGTTGTCATACAATGGGTTCATCAGAAAATTTCTTTGCAGGTACACATGTGATTGAACGTGAAGTAATTGATATTTGCTCGAAAGATATTTTAAAAGGCGGTGAGGAAGATTTTGATGGTTATATAGCATCAGGTGGAACAGAAGCTAATATTCAAGCATTTTGGATTTATCGCAATTATTTCAATCGTGTTAAAAATGCTAAAAATGAAGAGATTGCAATTATCTGTTCGGCTGATAGTCATTATTCTATGCCAAAAGGATCTAACGTTTTAAATATTTCCATTTTTAATGTACCGGTTGATTTTGAAACACGTGAAGTAAGAGTAGAAGCGATAAAAGAAACGATTACAAAAGCAAAAGCAAGGGGAATAAAGTATTTTATTGTCGTTTCTAATATGATGACTACAATGTTTGGTTCTGTTGATGTAATTGATAATTATTCTTCTGTTTTATTATCTGAAGGTGTTGAATTTAAAATTCATATAGATGGAGCTTATGGTGGTTTCTATTATCCTTTTTCAGCTGAAGCGTCAAATGAAATCAATTTTAAAAATCCACATGTTACATCGGTCACTTTAGATGCGCATAAAATGGCTCAAGCTCCTTATGGAACAGGTATATTTGTTATTCGTAAAGAATATATGCAATATGCTACCACGCAAGAAGCAAGTTATGTAGAAGGGGAGGACTGTACGTTAATCGGCAGTCGTTCTGGTGCAAATGCAATTGCGATTTGGATGATTCTATCTACTTATGGTCCACATGGTTGGTACGAGAAAATATTGGTCTTGCAAAGAAGGACAGAATTGGTTTGTGAGGAATTAACAAAATTGAATGTGTCATTTTATCGCAACCCAAAATCTAATATTATTACGATGAAGGCTGATTTTATAACACCTGAAATTGCGCATCATTATGGCTTAGTTCCTGATAATCATCATAATCCAAAATGGTTTAAGATTGTTGTGATGGAACATGTTACGATGGAGAAATTAACTCCTTTTTTAGTCGAATTAAGAAATAGTTTATTGGTTAATCAATTAAACTGATAAAAGAATTATCTACAGCATATCCGACCAAATTTTCAAATTGAAGGCTTACATCAGGTTGGCTATAATCGTGCATTAATTCATTCAAAACGGCTACATCAAATTCATGAACAGGCGTTGAAAGATAGTTATTTAATTGAGCACCAACTGTTTTGTAATAGAGTTGTTCAATGTGATTGAGATTATCAGGTATTTCAGTGATTATTTCAAATGAAGTCCATCCAACTTGTTTTAATAATTGGGGTAGTGCAATTTTGTTTTGTAAACATTTATTGCTTGCAATGGTCAGTTCTGTTAAATCTGTTTCAATTGCTTTAGCGATTGCTTTTGCAGCATAATCGACAGGAATTAAATTTAAACCGGAATCTTTGTTCATTGCTATTCGGATTGGCTGTTGTCCATACAATTCTTTAAAACGTAAAAAAAACGCTCCAAATAGATAGAAAACCAAAAATTTAGAAATAACAAATAGTGGAGCATCGAACAATCTACCGCAAATAATACTTGGTCTAATTATTTGGTATTTGATGTTGTTTGTTTTACAAAAAGAAATTAATTCACTTTCTGTTTTCGATTTATATTCTTCGTAAGGATTTCGATAATTGTAAACGGTTGAATCAAAATTAAAATAATTCGGAATTAAACCATTCTGATGACCAGAAGAAAACGCAGTACTTATGTAAGTAATCTGTGAGATGAAAGGTTTTAATTTATTGATTAACAATATTGTACCTGTATAATTAATTTTTTGTATTTCTTCACTTGTACTAATGTTTGTACCTAAATTTACCGATGCTGCAGAATGAATTAATGTATATTGTTTTTCTTTATTCAATTCTTCTAAAGGAAATTCTTCCTTAACTAAATCGTGTTTCAATAAGGTAATATTTTCCTTAATTATACGTTTAAAATCAATCGTATGAAGAAAATCAGGAATTAATTCAGATTTAAATAATTCTTTCAATCGTTTATTTAGGGTAACGTTTTTCTTTTCTCGAATCAGTAACACTATTGAACCCTGGTAATCATTCAAATGTATTTTCATCATCAATTCATAGAGAATGTGTGAACCTAAAATACCTGTGCTACCTGTTAAAATATAATTATGATTCATTTAAAACGTTTCTTCGATTTATTTAAATGTTTGAATATAAATTATTTATTTAATCGAAAGGATGTTTGTATTCCAATGAAAAATAGTGAATTAATATTTCTTACAGTATAAAATTAATAAATAATTCGGATCCTTTTCTTGGTGGGATTGAATTATAGCATTCATTCATTTTTAATTCCGAAAAAATTGGTGAAAAATAAGTTTCATATTCATCTTTATCACCACCAAATGGAGGTCCAGATTCAAAATTTTTACTAAATAAAACGCCAACTAATTTTCCATTCTTAACCAATAATTGACTCATTTTTTCAGCATATTTCTTTCTTAATGATGGGGCAATTGCACAAAATAAAGTTTGTTCTAAAATTAGATCATATTTTCCTTCATGTAAAAAGAAATCATCTCTATGCAAATTAGTAACAGGAAAAGTTGGATTTCTAATTAAAAAATCATCTAAAGGTTCTTGAGCATAATCTAAAATATGCACATTTGAAAAACCATTTTTATAAAGATATTCAGCTTCATAACCAAAGCCACAACCTGGAATCAATATTTTTAAATCTTTATTTGTCAATTGATCAGTATATTCTTTAATAGGTGTTGAAATTGCTCCCAAATTCCACCCCGTTTCTTTATTTGAATATCTTTTTTCCCAATAATCTTTATTCAGTTCTTGCATATTTAAACTCATTTTTAATTTGTTATAAAAACAAATAGGCTGTCCAAATGGGCAGCCTATTTAAATGAATATTGCTTTCTTTCTTTAGATATTCTCGATAATAATTGCTGAAGCACCGCCACCACCATTACAAATTGCAGCACCACCAATTTTTCCACTATTTTGTTTCAATACGTTGATTAATGTTACAACAACTCTTGATCCCGAATTTCCAAGTGGATGCCCTAAAGCAACTGCACCACCATTTACATCAACTTTCGCAGCATCTAATCCTAAGATTTTAGCATTTGCCAAACCAACAACAGAAAATGCTTGGTTAAATTCCCAGTAATCAACATTTTCAGTTGATAAACCTGCTTTTGCTAACGCTTTAGGAACTGCAATTGAAGGAGCTGTTGTAAACCATTCTGGTGCTTGAGCAGCATCTGCATAACTAACAATCTTTGCAATCGGTGTTAAACCATGTTTTTCAATTGCTTCTTTAGAAGCTAAAACCAATGCAGAAGCACCATCATTCAAAGTTGAAGCATTTGCAGCAGTAATAGTACCTTCTTTATCAAATGCAGGTCGTAAGCTTGGTATTTTATCTAAAAATACATTTTTGTATTCTTCGTCTTCGCTTACTAAAACTGGTTCGCCTTTTCTTTGAGGTACTGGTACAGGAACTACTTCATTATTAAACTTTCCTGCTTTCCAAGCCTCAGCTGAACGAGTGTAAGAAGTGATAGCAAAGTTATCTTGTTCTTCACGTGAAATTTTGTATTTTTTCGCACACAATTCAGCGCAATTTCCCATTGGTACATTGCTATAAACATCTAATAAGCCATCCTTAGTTATACCGTCTAAAAGACCAATATTTCCAAATTTAGTTCCATTTCTACCATCTAAATAATGTGGTGTTTGAGACATGTTTTCCATTCCTCCAACTACAACAATTTCATTATCTCCTGTTTGAATAGATTGTGCTCCAAACATAATCGCCTTCATACCTGATGCACAAACTTTGTTTACAGTTGTACAAGGAACATTTTGACCTAAACCAGCACCTAAAGCAGCCTGTCTAGCTGGTGCTTGACCAACTCCAGCTTGAAGAACATTCCCCATAAAAACTTCATCAATAAGTTCAGGTTTAATGTTTCCTTTTTCTAATGCACCTTTGATAGCGATTGATCCCAGTTGGGTAGCTGGAACACTAGATAATCCACCTAAAAAACCTCCAATTGGAGTTCTTGCAGCAGCCACGATAAATACTTCTTTTATCATAATTAATTATTGTTTTCAGATTAACGATACGAATTTAAGAATTTTATGCAAATGGGAATTTTATTTATAGAATTTTATCCACTTTCAACTATTAATAAAATAAAACTAGACAATTAGTTTATGAAAGAGGATAGCAGAACAATTACAAGGAGGTTTTCCACAATCTGCACATTCAAAATTATTAATTATACTTTCTTTGTACCAGTACTTTTTAAATTCGATTATGGCTTTAAAATTATTTATTTTTAAAATTTTTTCAATATTAATTCCTTTCTTGCTTTTCCAAGCGAAAATATAAACCAATTGCGTTTTTCTTTTTTTTAATAGCACTTCACAATTAGTTAACAAAGCGCTAGCAATACCTTTTTTCTTTTCAGATTCTTTTGTTGCTATCGTATTTATTATCCCTATA
>CALPVI020000138.1 GCA_943326975.2 Actinomyces viscosus
AAAATAATGCCTTTCATTCTTCCTGCCTTTAATGCAATAGATGAATTATCAAAATTCTGGAATTACAAAGATATGGGAATTGAACAAGGTTATATTTTAGTTCCATTAGTTATTTTAATGGGATACCTTCAATATAAAAATGAATTTATTCTGCCTAAAATTTACGAAAAGATTACCATTTCACATCTTTGGAAAAAACACTTGAAAGCATATATCGTTTTACTAGCTTTTACAGCTTTTACTTTTGGTTTAGTCCAATTTGTATCTATTCCGGAAGGAATTCTTGTAGTTGGAATTATAGCATTGTCAAGCGCTTATCAATGGTATGAAATAAAAAGGATCAATTAACTTATTTTATAACTTACCCTCTATTTATCTAATTGTTTATTGTTAAATTTAAACTTCAAAATTAACAACGATAAAACAATGATAAATTTCGATTTTAAAAATCCAACCAAACTAATTTTCGGAGAAAACACAATTGCTAAAATTGGTGAAGAAATTCCAAAAGATGCCAAAATATTAGTGCTTTACGGAGGAGGAAGCATCAAGAAAAACGGAATTTATGAGCAAGTTATAGCTGCTTTGCAACACCATCAATTTATCGAATTTGGAGGTATACCTGCTAATCCAGAATACGAAGTGCTTTTAGAAGCATTGAAAATTATAAAAAATGAAAAGATCACTTATTTATTAGCTGTTGGTGGTGGCTCTGTGATAGATGGGACTAAATTCTTGTCATCTGCAGCCTTGTATGAAGGGGATGAACCATGGGATATTTTAGCAAAATACATACGTACTGAAATTGGAATGCCCTTTGGAACGGTATTAACTATGCCTGCTACAGGTTCAGAAATGAATTCAGGAGCTGTTATTACAAAAGTTTCAACGCACGAAAAATTAGGAATGGGCGGACCTGGATTATTTCCTCAATTTTCAATCTTAGATCCAAACGTGATTCAATCAATTCCTAAAAATCAATTAGCGAATGGAATTACAGATGCATTTACACATGTGATGGAACAATATATGACCTATCCAACTGAAGCAAAATTACAAGATCGTATTGCTGAAAGTATCATGCAAACTTTAGTAGAAATTGCTCCAAGATTAATCAATGAAGAATTCAATTATGGGGTTGCTGCTAATTATATGTGGTGTTGCACAATGGCTTTAAATGGATTAATTCAAAAAGGGGTTCCGACTGATTGGGCAATTCATGGTATCGGGCATGAATTAACAGCAATGTACGGTATCGATCACGCACGTACATTAGCAATTATCGCTTCTTCGCATTATAAATACAATTTTGAATCTAAAAAAGAGAAATTAGCTCAATTCGGAGAACGTGTTTTCGGTATTAATAATGGAACAATAGAGGAAAAAGCATTGGAGGCAATTGAGCTAATGAACAACTTCTTTCATTCATTAGGAATCCATACAAAATTATCTGAATATACGACCGAATTTGAAGGAACAGCTGAGAAAATAGAACAAACATTCATTCAAAGAGGATGGCTTGGGCTTGGTGAACACAAAGCTGTAAAACCTGAAGATGTTGTCAAAATCGTTAAAATGAGTTATTAAAATTTTGAATTCTATTGTTCTCGATAGAATGAATTCAAATGATGAATTCAAATAAATTTTCTATTTTTACGTAAAATTAAATCAAGAATATGGGTTGTACCAGTTGTAGTAGTGGAGGAGGAACTCCACGCGGATGTAAAAACAATGGTACTTGTAGTTCTGGAGGATGTAATAAATTAGAAGTGTACGATTGGTTGGCAAATATGTCTTTACCAAGCAGTCAAGCACCATATGATATAGTTGAAGTAAGATTCAAAAACAGTAGAAAAGGATTCTACAAAAACAGTAAAAATTTATCGTTACAGGTAGGTGATGTTGTGGTTGTAGAAGAAAGCCCAGGTTATGATGTGGGAGTTATTTCAATCGTTGGAGAATTAGCCAGAATACAAGTAAGAAAAAAGGATTCCAACTTTAAGCCGTTGGAAACTAAAAAAATACACAGAATCGCTTCGCAAGAAGATATCGATAAATGGGTAAAAGCAAGATCATTAGAGAAATCTTTAATGTATCGTTCAAGAACGCTTGCAATTGATTTAGGATTAGAAATGAAAATTTCTGATGTTGAATATCAAGGCGATTTATCAAAAGCTACTTTTTATTACACTGCTGATGGTCGTGTAGATTTTCGTCAGTTAATTAAAAACATGGCGGAAGAATTCAAAGTGCGTATTGAAATGCGTCAAATTGGTTCTCGTCAAGAAGCATCTCGTTTAGGAGGTATTGGATCATGTGGAAGAGAATTATGTTGTTCAACATGGTTAACTGATTTTAGATCAGTATCTACTTCAGCAGCACGTTACCAACAATTATCGTTGAATCCTCAGAAACTAGCAGGACAATGTGGTAAATTGAAATGTTGCTTGAATTACGAGTTGGATATGTATATCGAAACCTTGAAATCATTTCCAAAAGTTGATACAAAATTACGTACTGAAAAAGGAAATGCTTTTCATATCAAAACAGATGTATTCAAACGTCAACTTTGGTATGCCTACGAAGGTGATATGGCAAGTGGTTTGATTCCATTAGCACCTGAAAGAGTTCGTGAAATAATTGAGATGAATATTGCAGGAAAAAAACCTGCAGACTTAGCCGAGTTTACTGCACCAGTAGTTGTTAAAGAACCAGATTATTCGAATGTTGTTGGTCAAGATAGTTTAAATCGTTTTGAGCATACCTTCAAAAACAAACCGAAAAAGAAGAAAAACAAAAACAGAACTGGGAAACCAGTTGGAGCAGAACAAAGGGAAGGAAACAATGAAAATGTTGCTCCAGTAAAAGCGGTTCAACATCAAGTAAAAGTAAATAAACCTGAGAACAAACCTGCTCATCCGCAAGCAGCACCTCAATTAAATGAGAATGGCGAACCAATTATAAAAAAGAAGAAAAAGAAAAATTTCAAAAAGAAACCAAGACCAAATAATCCTGTAAACAATGATAACAATGCGTAAGGTTTTATTTCTTTTCATATTGATTGGTAGTTTCATTACATCTTGTAGTGAACAACCTTATTATGAAAAAGTATATTCTTTTAAAAATAACGAGTGGAAACAAAAAGTAAAACCACGATTTGTAGTTGACATAAAAGATATATCAAAACCATACAACTTTATTGTAACAATTAGAACAACAACCGATTACAAATACAGTAATTTGTGGATGTACATGAACACAATTACTCCTTCAGGAGAAAAAGGAAGAGAGCCTTTTCAAATGTTTGTGACAAATCCAGATGGTACTTGGACAGGAATTAAAACTGGAACAGTTGTAGAAAATTCTTTGTATTTCAAAAAACGAAAACTACCTAAAAAAGGGAAATATGTGTTCATTTTAGAACAAGGAATTACAGAATCAGTAATTGATGAAATTTTAGATATTGATCTTCGAGTAGAGATTGCAAACGATTCGAAATAAATAAAAATTATTCACTTATATTTATTAATACTCACTATTTAGTTAACTGAATTTATATTTCATAAACAGCAGTTAACTTTGGTGTGTAGATAAACTATTTTATTATGTTTTGTGCTTTTTAGCATAGAACTTCAACTTACGTAACTAATAAAATAGTAAATATGAAAAAAAGTAAATTTTTAATTCTTGGATTAATCTTTGGTATCTTTGCATGTGCGCCTTCAAAGTTAATCTCCAAAAAAACAAACGCAAGAGAATACAACCTTGAAACAGCAAAAACAGGAGTGGTAATGCGTCCACTTTTAGCAGATTTAGATGTAAATATTGAAAGAAAAAGTGTTGTTATTGCTGGTCCTATAAACCTAGATTTGTCCGACTTGAAAAATAATGCTATGCAATTATTTTTGGAAACTTATAAATGTGATTATGTAGTAGATCCTATTTTCACAACTACAACAACTGAAGAAAACAAACAGGTTAAACAAATTGAAATTAAACTGACTGGTTTAGCAGCAACTTATAAAAAAATATATCAAGTTGATAGTTTACCAAAATCAATTACTCAATATGCTGATTTAAACAAAAGCTTCACAAGATTAGAGTATTTTAATTCATATGAAGAGGTTAGTAGCAAAATTGGATTAGAATTCTGGACAGGAAATAATAAAGGTTTTCAAATTGATTATCCTTTATCTTTTGATCCATCTTTTAGATTATATGTTGGAGTAGAAATTCCTAAAAACAACGCATCAGGATTTAAGGCAGATGAATACACTAATTATGATACTACTAAAAGTAAATCATATACTGGTGATCTAATTCAAACAAATTTTTCTTTAGGGCTTTTTAAAGAATTACCAGTTTCACAAAACATGGCTTTAAGATTACAAGCTGGTGTCAACTATTCTATGTTTACACCTGAAACAGATTATGTTGTAAATTCATATTATTCAGTAAATAGTTTGTCTTCATTAGGGTTTAGATTTGGTGCGGGTATCGATTATAAACTTTATAGAAATTTACATTTAATTGGTAAATTCCATACAAATCTTGATCTAATGAATAAAGCTCATAGAGTTGAAACAGACTTGGATCCTCTAGGACAAGCAAAATTATCTTATAAAAAAGTAAGTTTTACAGATCTTCAATCTTCTTATCTAAGTATAGGTGTTAGATTTTTATTCTAATGATTAGAATAAAATTTTTTAATAATTGAATTTTAATCTAATTATAAATTAGTTATTCTAAAGCAGAAATACATTACAGTATTTCTGCTTTTTTATTGAATATATAAATTGTAGAAAATCTAGTTATCATTAATTTCTAATTTATCATTTTCTTTTGTGTCATTCTTTTTTATAATCTCATAGTAAAAACCTATAAGGAAAACATCTCTTCCTGTTTCATCGTTGATTTTATAATCAAATTGATGCATAAAACCAATTTGAAAAAGAACCGTTTTAGTAAGTTTATAATTTAAATTAAACAACAATCTATTCCTCTCAAAATAAGGTTCATTATCTGTGAAAAACAATTCGTTACTGACTCCAAATTGGAAAGGTTTAATATTCTTGCCTTCTTTTTTTCCAAAAGGATAAATTAAACCAAATCTATAGCGAAATCTATTTTTATATCCATCACTGGTATATCGGAACTCTGCTCTATAACGTTGCTCAATAGTAAAAACTCCAATGTTTTGATTCAATATACATTGCGGCCATATTCTAAATTCATTATTGTTTTTAGGTAAGACAAAATTTCCACCTTCTTTGTATGTTTGATAAGTTCCAGCACCTAATGTTAACTTAAGATTTTTATTTACATTGTAATTTGCTAACGCTTTCGCTTCATAATAGTGGAAATGGTCATAGAATTTAAGTGAGCGCAATTGTGTTTCAGCCATCACAGACCATTTTTCATTTACCTTGTACTTTAGGTTTAATATATTCCAACTTCCGAGATACTTTTGCTGAGCATGCACATCGAGATAGATAAAAAAGAAAAGAAGAAGTGTAGAATATACTATTTTCATAATTAAATTGTACTTTCTGTAATAGAAATAGATTTTTGTAAAATCATAGAATTAGGAATTGTAATTTTTTCGCCATTT
>CALPVI020000139.1 GCA_943326975.2 Actinomyces viscosus
TATACCATTTAATCGTACTTCAAAATTTCAATTATTTCTTGGAATTCTACAATACAATTTAGGTAGAATTTTAATTTACAGTATTTTAGGAACGATAGTAGGTTTTATTGGATTAGGAGTGAAATTCGTTGGGATCCTTCAAACGTTAAGTGTTCTAGCTGGATTTGGAATCATCTTATACGCATGGAGAAAAGTAGTATTTACAGGTTCTTTTTTTGGTCGTTTTAGAGTGAATTTCATTCAAAAATTTACTTCAAAAAATATGGGGGAAATTTTAAAAAAAAATAGCTCATTAAAATTTTTCTTTTTAGGTAATTTAAATGGTTTACTTCCCTGTGGTATGGTTTATACAGCATTGATAACTTCAATTATAGCAGGCGGACCAATACAATCAGGATTAACAATGCTCTTCTTTGGTTTAGGCACTATACCTGGTATGATTTTAATAACCTATTATGCAAATAAATTATCAGGCCAATACAGAGGAAAAATTAATAAAGCACTGCCCTATTTAGTTTCATTAATAGGTCTAATTATTCTTTTAAGAGGATTGAATCTTGGAATACCTTATCTCAGTCCAGAAGTAAAATTCAGTGATAAAACTAAGACGATCGAATCTGTATCTTGTCACAAAGGATTTAATCCTTCAAAAACTGAAAAATAAAATTCAAATAACATATAGACTTAACACTTTATGTTATTAAAAATAAGCCAAACAATCATAAACTATCCTAACAAATATCATATTTTACAGCTGAAAAAATCCTGAAGTTTGTCGTAAGAAATTTGAGATTAATAATTTAATAAGAAGAAAAGATGATCAAAGAAGAAGCTTTATACGATGTACATCAAAACCATGTTGAATGGCAAAATAAATTGAAATTTTATAACGACGAAATTAAAATTTTTAACAAAAGATTAGAGGAAATTGTTTCCAAAAACACTAGTAAAGATGTTCTTTCAGAGGTTGAAAAATATCAAAATCAATTTATTGTTCAAAATAATAACATTGATGAAATTGCTCACATCATTACCCTTGACGAAGAAGAATTACAAAATGAAGTAAAATCTAATCCTATAGCAGTAGATCACAGAAAAGTGGGAGACCATTCTAAACAAAAAGATTTAGTTGAAACATTTGAAAAAAACTTCAACGAAATCAGATCAGAATTTAATACATTTTCTGCTAAATGGATGTAAAACATCACTAATTCACTGAAAAAGAATGAAAAAGAAAGGGATTTGATTAAAATTATCAATTCCCTTTTTTAATGACTTCTAAATTTTTACATTTATTTTCTCAAAAATAAATAATACATTTCTTGTTTTTATAATTATAATTTTATATATTTAACAAAACTGTAAATATTAAACAACTCTCCATTGTTTAATAGAAAACTTATAAAAACTAGAATTATGAATCAGAAAACTCTCCTTATTTCTGAGCATGTGCCGTATTTTAAATATGTGGCTCAGAGATCATTGCCGAAAAGATTTCAGCATTTAGCTGAAGATTTAGCACAAGATGCTATCATAAAAGCTATTCAAAACATTCATAAACACGATGATTCTAAAGGAAACCTTAAATCTTGGTTATATACTTTAACTCAACGTGTTTGTTTTGATGCTCTTCGAAAATTAGAAAAAATTGATGAAGTCCCTTTGCAAATCAGTTATTTCAAAGTAGATGAAGATGTAATCACTTTTGATGATTTTGATAAAAAGAAAATACAAATGTTATTAGAAAAATTATCTGAACGTGATAGAATGATTTTACTAATGAAATTTATGTATGACTATAGTGGTAAAGAAATTAGCGAAGCAATTGGTATACCAGAACGTCAAGTAGCTATATATTACAAAAGAGCCAAAGAACGTTTAAAAAGTTTATACTTAAAAGCTGCTTAAAGTTTCAAGGGTATCCCAAAAGGATGCCCTTTTTTCATATGCGCTATCTCTTTTAAATGGTAAAATTTCATGTAATCTTAATCTTTTAAAAAACAGCTTTTTTAATTATTCAATCTCCTATAACCTAAGACTTTTTCTTTAGAATAAGTGCGGATACATACCATATCATTTTGATTTCCACCCAAGCAAACTAAATCTCCATTTTCACTTCTTTCTCCTAGATAGATTGCAACATGTCCAGACCAATAGGTTGGACTATCTCTCCAAAAAATTACTAAATCACCCGGTAAAGGATTTGTAATAGTTTCACCAAAATTCAACCAATTTTTAGCTACACTACTTTTAGGATATTCAAAACCAGCATTTTTCGCACAATATGAAATAAATACAGAACACCATGATTCATCTTCAGAATTTACTTTTTTCACCCCTACTGCTTTAAAAAAAGTAATGATTTGTTCTTCATTTCTATCTCCAGCTATTTCTTTTAAATAATAAAATTTTCTAGCTTCTTTTACCAAAGGAAGTTCAATTATTTGTGCCGAATCTATGTTGAATTTTTCTAAATCAACCAAAAAGTGATCAACGCATTTTTTTAATGAATCATCCTTATTTAATCCAATTATAAAATGAGTAGTATACTTACTTCTCACCTTAGTATGAGCAAATAAACTTGTACCAATACTTCCAATAAAAATTATAACTAATATTAATATATTCTTCATCTTCATTTATACACTTCAACCTATTAAGTAAACGTAAATACAATTTTTTAATTACATAAAAAAATCCAACATTTCTGCTGGATTTACATTTTTATAAAAATTTCTACTATTTTGATGCACTTACATCATCAAAACCATTGAACTCAGCATGTTTTTCATTAATGCAATGGTTTACTACCATATTAAATTGATTAATTTTTTCAATCGGAGTAACAAATTCTTTGATTTCGAAATCACCAATTTTATAAGTATACAAAAACACATTTTCATTTTCTGTCTTTTTAATAGTAAAAAAAGCAGTTTGATTCTCTGTTTTCGCTTTTATTGTTTTCAATTCTAACTGAATCTCGTTTTCAGATGAAGATACAATTTTAGAAATCATATCAGCTTCCGCTTCAACTGGACCATAAAATGCAACGGATTCATTTGAAAGATCTATAAATTTATCATTTCCTTCACATCTGTGATACAACATAAATTCATTATTCAATTTTCTCAAAGACACCCATCTTTTTGGAAAACTACTTAATTCAACCGGAGGTAATGGAAAATCTGTCTTTATCTCATCTATATAGTATTTAACTACTTCTTGATCTTCTGAAGTCGGTTGAAAACGTGCAATATTTTTATAAAAATAAGAATTCCTTGAAGTATCAATGAACAATTGAGATTCTGCTAAATCCAAAGCTGTTGGACTATTTCTTTCTAAAACGGTATCAATACTATTTTCTTCTTCAAATGCTTCAAACAATTTTGTTTGTTCCGTCTGCGCAAGAACAGTTCCTGCCGTCAAACTACAAATTACAACCAATGATTTCATAACCAATGTATTTATATTTCTATAGTCTTACGGCATAATCAACTAAAAGTTAGCAAAATATCAAAAAAACACAAATTCACAAGTTTACGATTGATTAGTTTAATCAGTATTTCATTGCTTTTTTCTATAATCATTCACTTTTAATATTGATCCTGAAACGATGTTTGGATTAGAATAAATTTGAAAAATTTCTTCCCCTACTACATCTGGATGCACCAATTGATTATTCTCTTTGAATGCTATAAATTTTTCTACAGATTGGAATGCATCAACTTTTAAACTTCTAATTTGAGTTTGCATATCTGTATCAACTACACCTGGATAAATCGATATTGTTTTCACTCCATTTTCTATTTCTTCCTGTTCCAATCCAACTGTTCGTGTGAAATGATCAATTGCAGCCTTACTTGAACAATAAATAGACCATCCAAAAACTGGATTTTGAGCGGCTCCTGAGGAAATGGTGAGTATTGTTTTCTGAATTTTTAAATTCTTTGCAGAATGAATAAATAACGAACTCAATTGAATAGGTATCACTGTATTGATTTGAAAAGTTCTTGCGATATCATCTATTGGAATGTTCTCTATTCGATCTACTTCTCCCAAAGTACCAGCATTATTAATTAAAATTAATTCTTCAGGAACAGACGAGATTTCCTTTTCTAAAACAAATTTAAATTGTTGAAGAAAATTAACTTGTATCATATCTAATTGAACCTGAATGAACTTTTCATGTATAAATGTTGAATGTAAAGTTCTTGCAATAGAAATTACTTTATAACCGCGATCCAGAAAAGCTTTCGCAATTCCAAAACCCAAACCTTTACTTCCACCTGTAAGAATTAATATTTTTTCCATCTATTTATAAAAACTATCTTATTATCCAATCTACCTCCATGGTCTCTTGTCGCGATGTCGGATTTTGTTTACCATTTGTAATCTCCTCTACCCTCTTTTCTGCATATTGCTTCAGGGAATTTACTTTAATTTCTTCAGCTTGATTTTGTTTAATATATTCCAAAATACAATAAGTGAACGCACCATTTTCAATGGTTTTACCATCCACTTTGATGGCTTCGAGTGCACTTTCTTGACCACCTGCTGCTGAAATTATAACCGAACCAGTATTGTTGCGAACGTTCACAAAAAGCTCGTTCATTTTCTTGAAATTGCTTTTGTTTTCTTCTTCAAGCTGAATGATTACACCTCGTGCTGCAAGTAGTTGAGTACTATCCATACTTTCTTCTTTTTGTTTCAGTTCCTTCTTCAACAACTCAGTCTTATCGTTCTCCCCACTGTTGCATGCATCCAATAAAAGTAACTTTTGACGGGCAGGAATACCATCCAGTAAACTCTCCAATTCTTCGTACTTCAAACCTCGTACTTTAGGGTTTTCAAAATCCACATCATGCATAGCGAGGTAGAAGTTAAGACTGTCGTCCAGCAAACCATGAGAACTACAAGAAATAATTACTTTATCGTTGATACCAGTTTTGTTTAAGTATGCTTTAAGTCCCAAAATATTCTCTTTGGTTACTTGAGTATTGGTAAATAACTTGACTTCGGTATTCGATCCTTCAAAACTATTTGCCAAATCTGTTACGTCTTTGACACAGTATTTTAAATTATGATCCTTGTCTTTGAACTCATCTACACCTATTCCAATGTAATAAGTTTTAGCGATTATATTTTTATTTGGCATGTAATTCACATAAGTTGGGTATTTAAAATTCTCCAAACCTATTTCGTTCATAACTGATACCTGGATTTTGTTTTCGCCAACGGATAAAGGAATACTAACTGTGGTATCCCAAACTTGTTTTTTCAAATTAGCAATAGAAACACCTAACGAACCATATAAAGGAACTTCGTTGACATACACATTAAATCTTCGAAGTGGATATTTTGTATCATTTGCGGAAACTTTAATCATCAAATTACCATCTTTATTTGCATAAATAATAGTATCAGAACCTACAATCTCTGCATTCGGAACTGCAATTTCTCCTTTAGCCAACTTTTCTATATCCAAGTCTAAACGATTGATTCGTTTTTCCCAAGCTTGCCTGTAGTTGCTTACTAATACTGGATCTGCACCTCCAAAGTATTTACCAATGCTATCCAACACAATATCAGGGCGATTATAGATTGGGTCA
>CALPVI020000140.1 GCA_943326975.2 Actinomyces viscosus
AATATTTTACTTGATGCTAAAGCTTCTTTAATTTCATTATACATGCAGGCATACATTACTCCTTTTGCCTTACTGGTAGCATTTGCTGCTCCTTTCAAATAAACTACACGATTATTAAAAGTAAGAAATAACATCCCTCCCACTAATTTAGTTTCTTCAAAAAAACCGAATGCTTTTAAAACTCCTTGTTTTTTTAATGAATTTACTAAATCAATCATTTTAGAAGATGAAGCTGAGTCAAAAACTGCGACCTTTTCACTTAGTTCTTTTTCAATATATAAAACAAGACCATTGATTTCTTCCACTTCTTTGATTTCAATATCAGCCTTTTGGAATTTTTGCAACATTCTTTTTGCTTGCTGATTCAATTTCAATTCTTTCAATTCCTGAAAAACAAATTCTTTTCCTTTTAATTCTGAAAAAGAATTTCTCATTGAAAAATTTGCTTCTGGAAAATAATTCTGAAGATATGAAAGAATGTCTTTCGAATCAATACCTCCTAACAACTCTGTATACCTACTAAAAATAGGTGTATATAAACATTTGATTCCTAATCTAATTGAATAAGGAAGCGCGATACCTTTCGAATAATTTTCATCTACTAATACACACCAATTTTCAGCTACTGCATCTAAATAATGTGACAAAGAAAATAACGTCGCATCTTTTGATAAAGCTACTAAATCATCCCATTTATGGATGTCGATATGTTCTCTTTCAACTATTTTCATACTTGATCAGAGAACGTTTTAAAAGCATGTTTGGTATAATTATCCCTTACAAATTGCTCTAATTTCCTCAAAGAATAGAGCGTATTTCCTTTCGGATGACCAATTACCACAAATTCTTTATCTTGTCTTTTACTTTTTGCTTTTAGACAAGCCTCTAGTTTTGATGCATAAAATCCATCTGTACTCACATGATTCCATGTGAAATTAGTTAGTACAGATTTCTTTCTTCCTGGTTGCGCTAAAAAGACACCATCACCCAACATTTTATGTTGACTAGGAAACAATCTGCCAAAAATATATAAACGCCAATAAAACAATGGAGAATATTTAAATGATGAAATTGGATATTCAGTGAAAAATCCATTTTCAACCTCCTCGCAAACATCTTTTTCAAATAGATATTTATCCTTTTTAGGTGCATTTCTGAAATCAAAAAAGTAGTCAGTCGACTCAAAGTAAGCACCTGCAAAAACACTTGAATCAATTTTAATTTCTAATCTTTTAAAAATAGAATATAATTTTCCAAATGGCTGAATACACCACCCCCCCGCTCTAAAAGCTATTGTCTTATTTTGAATTAGGCCATCTAAATACAGTTTGTATCTCTCAACTATGCTATCTATTTCTTCATCTGGAAAATCAGATAATTTATAACAATTTGTTACATCAATATTCCATTTACCATTTTCATATTTTGCTTTTTCCCAATGAGGGTGAATATGCAATTGTATTGAACTTCCTATTGATATAATTTCAGCAAGTTGATTTTTAATTTTAGCTAAATCAACTGCTAATTCTGAATAATTTATACTCTCTTCTTCTAAACGAATTAAAAATCCGGCATCAACAAAAAACGTCATTGGGATTTCAAAACGTTTAGCGATTGCCAACAATTTATTGGTTGGCTCAATCATACACTTTTCCACTGAACCTGAAGCTGGTCCGAAAAACAATTCGTAATCAAAAGTCAAATAAATATTCATTGTGACGTAAATATAAAACTTATGATTGATTTCTTTTTAAGTCTTGATAGAAATAAGTTGAAATCAGTACATCTTGATCAATAACATATTTTAACAACAAATGAGAATAAATATCGAAAATTCAAACCTCAATGCTTATTTTTGTTGCCTATATAACAAAACATAAATGGAAAAGTTCACACAACGGTTTTTTTCAATGAAAATGATGGCTTTAGGAATGTTCGTATTCTTATTTGCTATCGGAGCTGCAACATTCCTTGAATCTGCATATGATACTCAAACTGCAAGAATAATTATTTATAATGCCTTATGGTTTGAAATCTTGTTAACTTATTTAGGTATGAACTTGATTTCAAATATTTTGAAATACAATTTATTCCGTAAAGAAAAACTTTCTTCTTTACTTTTTCATACATCATTTATTATAGTTCTAATTGGAGCTGGAATTACTCGATACATCAGTTTTGAAGGGATGATGATGATTCGTGAAGGCGAAAAATCGAATACTATTTTATCATCTGATCCGCATTTATGGTTTAGAATCAACGATGGTAAAATGCAATATACCTACAATGAAAAAATGTTAATGTCCGAGATTACGGATAATTATTTCTCAACAAAAGTTGACTTTCCAAAGCATAAAAATCCAATCAAAATAGAATACGTTAATTTCCAAAAGAAAATGATTGATTCATTAGTCATCAATGATTCGATTAAAAATAATGTATTGGATATCAAAACTGATGGAATGAAATCAAATTACCTTGAAAAAGATAATTTCTTAATGATTGGCACAGTCCCGCTTTCTTTCGACAAAAAGAATACATCAGAAGGAATAAACATTTATTCTATTGATGGAAAATTGAAAATGAAAACAGATTTTCCGATGAAGTACTTACCAATGTCTGAAATGCAAAAAGTAAGACAAACTGGACAACCTGTAGATGAATCACTTTATGTTCAAGTACCTGTTGATAGCTTAGTTGATTTCAAAACCACAACATTGTATATCATAGGACAAGAACAATTTGTGTTCAAGCAAGTAATTGAGCATGCAAAAAGAATGAAAGTTAAATCAGAAAAGAAAAATGTTGGATCTGATTATTTAACAGTTAAAATTACCGATGGGAAAGAATCGAAAATTGTTGAATTAGAAGGAGGAAATGGTGCAATACCAGAACATGAAGTATTTAGTTTTGGAAATTTGACTTATGAAATGGAGTATGGATCAACACAAATTCAAGTTCCGTTTGAAATTGCTTGTAGAAACTTTACCTTAGATCGATACCCTGGTTCAAATACAGCATCTTCTTTTTCAAGTGATGTCACAATTATTGATAAGAAAAACAATTACACAAGAGATCAACATATTTTCATGAATCACGTAATGGATTATCAAGGCTACAGATTCTTTCAATCTTCTTATGACGAAGACGAAAAAGGAACTCGCTTAAGTGTCAATCATGATTGGTGGGGAACAAATATTACTTATTTAGGTTATTTATTCATGTTTTTAGGTATGATTTTATCTTTATTTGCTCCACAAGGAAGATTCAAAGATTTGAATGAAAAATTAAAAAAAATTAAAGAACGTAGAAACGCTCTTGGAGTAAGTTTAATGATTGGTATAGTATCTATGTTTAGCTTTAGTTCTCTAGCTCAACACAATCATGAAGGACACCAACATGCTGCATCAAAAAAAATAGAAAAACCTATTTTTAGAGTTATTTCTGAAGATCACTCAGATCAACTCGCACACTTATTAGTTCAAGAATTTGAAGGTAGAATTTCTCCAATGCATACTTTATGCGACAAATTATTGAGAGACATTTCTAAGAAAACAAAGTACAATGACTTAAATGCAGTTCAAACAATTGTCAGCATGCATATGTACCCTGCACATTGGATGAATGAAAAAATAATTCAAGTACCAAGTATTTTAAGGGCTAAACTAGGAGTAAAAGAATATGCCTCTTATAATGATTTAATTGACCGAACGGGTGAATTTAAATTAATGAATGAATACAAGGTTGCTTTCCAACGTTTAGATTCAAAAAGAGATGAATTCGATAAAAAAATTGTCAAGTTAGTCGATAATTTTCAAATTGTTCAAGCAATTTTCAGTTGGCAATTTCTAAAAATCGTTCCATTAAAAGGAGATAAAAACAATACTTGGTATGTTCCTTTCAATGCTGAATTGGTTCAAAAAGATTCACTTTCTTCGAAATTAGCAATTGAGTACATTGCGAGTTTAAACAATTCAGCTATTAAAAATAATTTCAGTGAGTCTGATAAATTATTAAAAGGCCTTATTAAGTTTCAAAGAAAAGTCGCAAAAAATGTAGTTCCTTCAGAATCAAAAGTTAACATTGAAATCAAATACAATAAGATGACGATTTTCAAGAATACTTTGTATTTGTATTTAACAATTGGATTCATTTTGCTTATTGTTTACTTTATCAAAATATTTGTTCCTTCTTCAAGAAGAGATGGAAAAGCATTCGCTAAAATTGGTTGGATTGGAATAATCTTACTTATCATTTCATTTATTTACCATGGAGTTGGGATAGGATTTAGATGGATTATTACTGAACATGCTCCATGGAGTAACGGATATGAAGCTGTTGTTTTCATTTCATGGGTAACTATGATTGCAGGTTTTGCCTTCGCTCGTAAGAATCCTGTAATTTTAGCCGGAACGGCCATTTTAGCATCAATGATGATCATGGTAACGGAGATGAGTTTAATGGATCCTCAAGTTACACCATTGCAGCCTGTGTTAAAATCGTATTGGTTAATGATTCACGTTGCAATTATTACAGGTAGTTACGGTTTCTTAGGATTAGCATCAATTTTGGGATTATTAAACTTAGTTCTTTATACTTTTAGAACGAAAGAAAATGGTAAATCAATCACCTTACACATTCATGAAATCACCTATATCTCAGAGATGACTATGACGGTTGGATTGTTTATGTTAACCATCGGAACATTCTTAGGAGGTATTTGGGCGAATGAATCATGGGGTAGATACTGGGGATGGGATCCAAAAGAAGTTTGGGCTTTAGTTTCAGTTCTTGTTTATGCAATTATCTTACATTTCCGTTTCATTCCAGGATTAGCAGGTAAATTCACTTTCAATGTTGCAAGTTTTTGGGGATATTCAGCCATTTTATTTACATTTTTTGGGGTTAATTTCTATCTAGTAGGACTTCATTCTTACGCCCAAGGAGATGGTTTAGGAAAAGTGCCAAATTGGATTATTTATACGATATTCTTTTTCATTTTATTTACCGTAATTGCAGCTATTCGAAACAAGCGATATACAAAAAACTTAATTAGCGAAGACTAGTATGAAATTGGATATTCTTGCATTTGCAGCCCACCCAGACGACATTGAATTAGCAGCATCAGGTACGTTGATGAAACACATTCACATGGGTAAAAAAGTTGGAATCGTTGATTTAACTCAAGGTGAATTAGGTACTCGAGGAACAATAGAAACACGTTATCAAGAAGCGCTAGAAGCTTCAAAAATAATGGGTATTCACTTTCGAGGCAACCTAAAAATGGCAGATGGTTTTTTTGAAATAAGAAAAGAAAACGTATTAAAAATTGTAGAGCAAATTCGTCGTTTCCGACCTGAAATCGTTTTAGCCAATGCAATAGAAGATCGTCACCCCGATCATGGCAGAGCTTCCAAATTGGTTTCTGAAGCTTGTTTTTTAGCTGGACTTCGTAAAATTCAAACAACTAGAGATAATCAAATTCAAGAAACGCACCGCCCAAAATTTATCTACCACTATATACAAGATAGATACATAGAGCCTGATTTCGTGATTGACGTTACCGATTTTTTTGATCGAAAAATGGAGGC
>CALPVI020000141.1 GCA_943326975.2 Actinomyces viscosus
ATACAGATTGCTGACAAGCAGAAAATGCAGCATAATAAACTTCATGTCCTTCTTTGATAAATTTTGCAATTGTACCACCACAACCAAACTCTCCATCATCTGTATGAGGAGCAAGAACTAGTACTCTCTTTTTTTGATTTAACATTATTATAAAAGTATTTGATGTAAAGTTAAAATTTTTTGATTAATCCTTAATTTCTTTCTGAGTGATTAATTCATTTTCATCATAAAAAGAAGTTACTTTTTTAGAATTAAAAAGGAAAAAGAAAAACAAAATGTCGGTAAGAGAAATACCCCAAAAAATACCATATTGAAAAGTAGAATACACGAATAAAATAAAAATGTATATCCAATTCTTTTTAGTGATATTGATAAATATTAAAGTAAAAAACAACAATGAAATTAACAAACCATTATTTGCGATTAATTGTAAGAAGGAATTATGCGCATGGATAGGACCTGAATAATAATCAGCATAATATTTTTCAGAACCATTACCAAACCAAAGATGCGTTTTTATAAAATCAATAAATTGCACCCAGATTTCATCTCTTCCAGCCAAGTCAATCCCTTTATTTCTTGTTAACTGAAAAACTACACTTTCTAAATGGGTAGATATAAAATAAGTCGTAACAAAAAACACACCTAAACCAATCACCAAATGAAAAACATATTTCCGCTTTACTTTACGATACATTAAATCAATCGCAACAATAAAAAATGGCTTTAAGGATTGTAAAGCAATGTAAAATAAAACTACAACAAATACTGTACGATTAAAAGTTAAAAAAATCACTATTAATAAAAACAATCTAACTAGCTGATATTTTAGGGAAGATAATCGAAGTACATCTAATAATACAAATGCTAACAAGACTTTACAAGCTACAATACTTGAATTTGTACTCAAGCCCAATGGTCTATGAAAATAAAACTGACCTGGATGCTGGCGAATAGAATCATTCACATAATCTAATTGTGGTATAAATGTATTGATACCGACTAAATATTCCACTACCACAACTAAACCTTCCACTACAATCAACCAAACCAATATGGTTAAATCTTTTTTTTCAATGATTTGAGAATAAAAATAACTCAATAACATCAAAACAGTGTATGGAACTAAATCTAAAACTGTATCATTCGATTGAACAAAAAGTAATCGATTGATAAAACAGAAAAAAACTATGATTGATACTAATAAAAAATTTCGATCTATTTTTCTCAATGAAAAAGAGGTTAGATTCAGATTTTTTCTATTGATAAATAAATAATAAACCAAGGGTAAAAAATAAGAAGCATGTGGAACTAATGCTAATGTTGGAATAAAGAACAGTAATCCTAACATATACTTATTGTGTTTTAAGTTTACTTAAAAAAAACAACCAAGGCATTTTATATTTTTTTGCACTCAAAATCCAAACGAATATAAATTGAATAAAAAAGGCAATTGCAGTTGCTTGAGCTGCGCCAATTGGTCCGTTCAACTTTATCAAAACAAAATTCAATCCTATATTAATACCAGCGGTAATAAATGTAATGAGAGATACCCAATAAGTTTCTTTGATGTAAAAGAAATAATTTACTACCATCTTATACATTCCATTAAAAGCAAAACCTAATGAAATCCAAAAAACATAATTGATTGCTTTAGCGTATTTCGGACCAATAAACCAAGAGAAAATAGTAGGTGCACAGATTGTTAATCCAAAAGCTAATACTAACATGGCTAAAAAATAACCGTAAGTGAATTTGACTATTTTCACATCTGTTGTCCTACTTTTTTCATTTAATTTTCCATAAAAATAAGGCACCCATGCCTGATTAAATGATGTTTGAATAAGACTTATAATTTGTCCAACCTGGTAACCTACAGCATACAAACCCGTTTCACTAATCCCAACCATCTTGGTAATAAACATTCTATCTGCCATTGCAATAAAAACTGCTCCCGTTACATGCGGAATTAATGGCACTCCAAATTTCAAAATATCTTTTATTACCTGTTTACTGATCCCTTTTTTGAATAATTTTTCTTTATATAAGAAGTAAAATGCAAATAAAGCAAATAACAATGCTGCTATCAATTGTCCATTGATTCTACTTTCCCAACCTTTTTTTATCGTAATAATTAAAAAAACGGACAACCCCATTTCAAAAAGTGTTCGTGTAATTCTAAAAATTGCAAACTTTACCGATTCATATTTCACTTGCCATACCGACAATAATATCTCTGAAATATTTTGAGAAAATGCACAAACTAATACTACCCATAACCAATCCGATGGGAAGTCTGTTAAGGTTGAAATTGTATTTCCTGTAAAAAAGAATAACAACAATACAGCTAAAGAAGAGATTATTACTAAGAATATGGAATTACTTACATAATGTGGGAATGCATCTTTATCCGCTTCTTTCACAAAATATTCTCGACTTACAGCCCCATCTGTATTCAAACCTGAAAATGGAATTGTCAAACTTAAAATCATTTGAAATATAGATATTAATCCATAATCTGCAGGTGACAAATGATTCGTTAAAAATGGAAGTAAAAGAAATGGAATACCTGCATTAAGTATATTCGCTAACGAATAAACACTTAATGATTTCAATAATGATTTATTTCCTATTGCCATTTATAATATATTACTCTTTAATTATTGTCTTTAATGTTTCTTTCAACTTCGACAAATAATTTGGAGTGATTATTTCCTTATTTGAATCTAAAATATACTGTCTTTCCTGTTTTTCAAAAGTTTCTATACATCTTAAATATTCAGTTGGAGATTCAACAAATTTAGTCACTTTTTCATTTTTTAAAACTGATCCAAAATGCATTTCAGACAAACCGTCTAAGTTGATCAAAATATTTTGTTTTCCAATAGAAGGAGCTTCTATCGCACAACTTGAAAAAACAGTAGAATGAAAATCTGTTTGAGCCATTATTTCATAACAATTTAACCAATCTGCAATAATTACATTTTTTGGGAATCCATATTGCTCAACTTTTTTACCTAATGTCCTTGGTATAAAAACATATAAGATCGATGAATTTAATTTTGCTGTTTCAATTATAAACTCAATCAATTGAGGTTCTATATAATGATTTTGAGAAGTGATAGCTATTGACTTTTTATATAGATCTGTAATTGCTTTTAACTGAATGTCTGGTGAATATCCATTTGCTAAAAAATCTAAATAAAAATGTCCGACGGGAATTACATTTTGGTTATCAATAAAGTAATTCTTTTCTGAAAAAACTTCTTTTTCAACTTCTCCAAATGTAAAAATGTAATTTGGGTAAAATGAGGAATCTATCTTTTTAAATACAGAATATGCTTCATGTGATTTATTGATTACACCATGTTGAATTTCAATAACTTTTACCCCATTATCGTTTAATGCTTTGATATAGCCCATATGGGTATAATAACAAACAAAAAAAGCTGCTTTTGGTTTAAAACGTTTGATTAAAATTTGCATCAATTGATATTGCGCCCAATTTCTTGAGATGATTTCTCGATAGTTAATCGGTACATTAAATTGTTCAATAATTTGTTTAATTACATCTTCATTTTTTATTTTTTCCTTACGATTAAAAATTTTAGTATGAATCAAGATTAAAAAATACAACACAAATTTCGAAGCAATATTCTCAGTAGGAATATCCTTTTTATTATAATGTTTCGGAACTGGATATTCAAAGACCAACCCCTTTCCTAAAATAGAATTAATAGAATCTACACTTTTATCGGTAAAAGTTTTTCCTGTTTTCTTTCTTTGATCACTTGAAGAAAAGTAGATAAACTCATACTTCTTAAATAAATTCCAAAAACCATAAAAAAAAGAAGAAAAGAAACTTTTAATAACAGAAGAATCTATGCTTTTTGAATCTGCATCTGCAATTAATTTTGAAGCGATATAAATTCGCAAATAGGGCCATACTTTTTGACCTTTGAATTCAATCGTTTCAACAGCAAAATTATTTTCTATTTCTTCTAGTTGCTTTAACATCTACCTTTCTATTTTCTTCTTTAATAAAAAATCTGCCACTAAAAAATCTAATTGTGTATCAATGTCAACTGAAGATTCAGTTGACATAACATAAGCAAAATTATTTTTAGACAGAAAAAAGGTTTTTTCTTTTAAAAAGTCTTCAACTTTACAAACATAAATCGCCCCATTTAATCGATAATAAGCTGGTAAATCTTGTGAACGAGTATTTTTTACCTCATCCCTCAAAAAACTATCAAGAGACAATGTTTCATCCAAGGTATTTGACCAAAGTGGAGAATGTTCTGTTGGACAAACAGAAACAACTGCAGATGCATTTTTTAACTCCAGTAATTCGATCGCTTTTTCGATATCTTCAGAAGATCTAAGTGGAGAAGTTGGTTGTAATAAAACCAGATACTCTACTTGCTTGTCCTCTATTTCATTTAAATAATCCAAACAATGTTTTACAACATCAAAACTTGTTGCAGTGTCATTACTCAATTCTTCAGGACGTTTGAAAGGTACCCTAGCACCAAATTCAATCGCCACTTTCACAATCTCCTCACTATCTGTCGTAACAATTACATCTTCTATTTTAGAACAATTTTTTGCTGCCTCAATTGTCCAAGCAATCAATGGTTTACCAGCTAATTCTAAAATATTTTTTTTCGGCAATCTTTTACTTCCTCCTCGTGCAGTAATAATCGCTGCATATTTAATTTTCATGACTGATTAAAATTTAATATGTAAGACATCGTCTTGCGCTTTATTAAAATCATCATGCTTTCCTATATCCAACCAATAACCATGAATTGGGAAATGAATCACTTTCGATTCATTTGCGATCAACGTTTCCATAAAATCAGTTGCATTAAAATGCTCTCCAATTGGAATAATATCTAATAAACTTCTTTTAATCAAATAGATCCCTGCATTTGAATAATAAGTATAAGTTGGCTTTTCTTTGAAAGATAAAATACGATTTCCTTCTTTCTCCAAAACAGCATACGGTACATCAACCTTATAAGGTATAGATGCAACGGCCATATCTGCATCTTCCGTAATAAATTGATTGTAGAAATCTTCAAAATCGATATTCGTCAATAAATCGGAATTCATTACCAAAACTGTATCATTTTTAAAATCTTTGATCAAACTTACTGATCCAATTGTCCCCAATGGTTTAGTCTCTTCAATATATTCAATGTGAATATTTTTTTCAGAACCATTTCCAAATTTTTGAACCAATTGTTCTCCCAAGTATTTAATTGTCAAGAAAAAATTAGAAACCCCAAATTCTGCTAAACGATCAATATTCCTTTCAATGATGGCTTTATCTCCTATTTTTAATAATGGCTTAGGTGTTGTATCCGTTAGAGGCCTCAAACGCTCTCCTCTTCCTCCTGCCATTAATACCACATCTACAGGAAGTAACGTTCTATATTTAGAAAGATTAATAATGCGTAATATTTTATTATCCCCATCTAACAAAGGAATTTGATTCAAATTTAAGTCTTTGAATTTTTTTATTTCCTCCAACGTATAAGAACCTTGTCTCAAAAAACGAAATTGAGTAAA
>CALPVI020000142.1 GCA_943326975.2 Actinomyces viscosus
AAATAATATGGAAAAAGGAAATAAGAAGATAATAAAAGGTTGGGTATTTTACGATTGGGCAAATTCCGTTTACAATTTAGTTATTTCTTCAGCCATATTTCCGATTTTCTATGATGTTGTTACAAAGTCATATTACAAGCAAAATATTCTTCACAATAAAGAAGCTGAATTAGATCCAGGTCAACAGATTTTGGTGAATTTCTTTGGTGTGCAATTGTCTTCGTCTGTTTTGTTTTCTTTTGTTTTAGCAACATCCTTTTTAGTTGTTGCCTTTTTATCCCCAGTTCTCTCAGGAATTGCTGATTATTCAGGCATGAAAAAGAAGTTTTTAAAATTCTTTTGTTACTTAGGAGCGGTATCGTGTATCGGTTTATTCTTTTTTGATCCCAATCATTTGGAATTAGGAATGTTAACCGTTTTTCTTGCAAGTATTGGATTTTGGAATAGTTTGGTTTTTTACAATGCTTTTTTACCTGAAATTGCAGAAGTTGAAGATCATGACAAAATTTCTGCTAAAGGATTTATCATGGGGTATTTAGGTGCTATGATTTTGTTAATCATCTGTTTAGCGTTGATAATGTCAACAAAAGATGGACCTACAAAAGTGGAATACATGCGATATTGTTTCGTCTTAGTTGGATTGTGGTGGATAGGTTTTAGCCAAATTACATATAAAGTTCTTCCGAATAACGTTTACAATAAACAACCTAAAAAAGGAATCATTTGGAGAGGATTTAGAGAACTAAAACTTGTCTTTGCGGAATTCAGAACGACACATAGATTGAAACGTTATTTGTTTTCATTTTTCTTTTTTAATACCGGTGTTCAAACAGTTATGCTGATGGCGACAATTTTTGCCAATAAAGAAATAAATTGGCCAGGGGGGAATGGAAGTACAGGTTTGATAATTGCAATTTTACTAATTCAATTATTAGGTGCATTAGGTGCTTATCTTATGTCAAAATTATCAGGAAAGATAGGGAATATAAAAACCTTGATTATATCAGTTTCTGTTTGGGTTTTAATTTGCACTTACGCATTTATAATTCATGAGCCATTAGAATTTTATATTTTGGCTTCATTCGTTGGTTTAGTAATGGGGGGTGTTCAAGCAATTGCTCGTTCTACTTATTCGAAATACCTTCCAGAATCGACTACAGATCATGCAAGTTATTTTTCATTTTATGATGTTACAGAAAAATTAGGTATTGTATTAGGTTTAGTGTTTTTTGGTTTAATGGAGCATTTTACTGGATCAATTAGAAATTCTATCATTTCAGTAACTTTCTTTTTTGTTGTCGGTTTAATCTTACTTTTCTTTGTTCCGAAAGAGGAGAAAATGAATCGGGAAAATATTTAGTAAGATTTTAAATCATAAAATACTTTTTTAAAGAATCTTATAAGATTATCAATTTCTAGGAAGAAAAATTTATTTTTTGATAATTTTATGTAACCACAATCGAATTACTGAGTTATTGTAAAAAAAACTCATTATGAAAATCATTCTATTGTTTGTGTTAATTTCAATGCAACATGTTTTCTCACAAAGTATGATAGATACAAGCAATGCGAGGAATTATATAGTTCATAGTTATCTAATGCCTAAAAAAGAATATTTTGATTCAATTGAAAAGATTCTAATTTCCAGCAATATAATTGATTCTTCATCAATTACAATAGATTTACAACCACCATTTAAATTAGAATTGTTAAAACAACGCGATGCCAAATTTTATACTTCAGATTTTTGTTTTTACATAGATTCAATTTATTTAGATACAATAAGTATTTCTAAAGTGGTTCGTCATTTGAATTGTCAATATTACCCAATTACAGATTATCAAAAATATCCATTCATTAAGAAAATAGAAAAACATATTGGTAATGAATATTTTAATTTAAAATCACCATTATTGATAGAGTGGAAATTCTTTTATAACGGTTTTGATGAAGGAACTTATTTTAGAGATTCACCAAATGTATTATCGAAACCTTTTTATATGAAAGCTGAAATAGATGATCATAGTAATTTTATTTTCCAAGATATAGAGATAGACGAGAAACAAAATCAATGGATAAAAGTAAAATTTGATTGTAATTGTTATTTTGAAAATGAAAAAGATATTGGATTTAATCAAAAGCAAATAGTAGTTGAGGGTTGGGCACTAATGAAAAATTTTCAAATAGGAATTACGTGTTCACCCTTTTAATTTTAGTGCACGAAAATCAAAAATTAATGACTCAAAATAGGGGAGTAAGAAAAATATATAATTCGATGTAATTTCTTCTATTCATAAAAAAAGGGTGTCCTTTACAGACACCCTTTCTCACTATTTTAAGAAAATTGAATTATTTTACTAATTCCATTTCATCAACAATGTGTTTTGCTCCTGCATATTTATCAATGATAAATAAGATGTAACGAATGTCACAGTTGATTGTTTTTTGAAGTTTATGATCAAAAATAACATCACCTGCCATTGCTTCGATATTCCCATCAAAAGCAAGTCCGATTAATTCTCCTTTACCATTTAAAACTGGAGAACCAGAGTTACCACCTGTAATATCGTTATTCGTTAAAAAGTTAACAGGCATGTATCCAGCAGGATCAGCATAAGTTCCGTAATCTTTTGCATTATACAAGTCAATTAATCTTTGAGGAACTTCAAATTCAGGATCATTTGCTTTGTGCTTTTTGATAGTACCTTCTAATGTAGTGTAGTAATTTACTTTTGCATCATTTCTTGGATCAGCAGGCAAAGCACTTACTTTTCCATACGTTAATCTCAAGGTGCTATTAGCATCAGGGTAATATTTTTGTTTTGGATTAGAAATACGTAAACCTTGAACCAACAAACGGAAAGCTTTTTGGAATTCAGCATCTAATACAACTTGTTCTTCATTTCGAGTTCTTAATTTACCAACTAAATCAGCAGATAATTTAAAAATCGCATCATTTTTTAAACCTTCTAAAGTTGGATTATCTAAAAATTTCAATAACTCATCTTTACTTTTAAAAATACTTGTAGTAAAAATTTGATTGATATATGATTTAAAATCATTATTATTTTTCTTTGCTAAATCAGCTAAATAAGGAGATAATCCATATTCATTTCCTTTAGAAGTATATAAGTTTAACTGTGTAATTAGCATGTCACTTTCTAAAGGCATATATAATCCTGAATACATTTCCTCAACCAAAGATTTAAGATTTTTTAAACCTTCTGCTTTTTTTGTTTCATCTTTTTCATTTAAAATTTTCTCTAATGAAGTTGCTATTTTTAAAGGTAAAACAGCTAATTCACTTGTTCTAACAAATCCTTGTAAATAGTTGTCATGTCTTGCTTTAAGGTTTGTTTTTGCATAGTAATTATTAATTGTCGCAATTACATTTCCATAAACAGCTTTATTCGCTTTTTTATTTGCCCATTTATTGAATTTTGCCTCAATTTTCGCTTTAGTCTCAGAAGTTTTTGCTTTTGTTAAAGCATCAATCATTCCTTGTCTGTTTTTCCAATAGTTAGCTACAGATGCATATTTTGAAGCGTAATCTAAACGAACTTGGTCAGATTGGTTCATGTAAACTTTCATTTGATCCATTCCAGTTTTAGAAGCCTCAACCCATGCAGGATAAGCGAATTTTACATTTTGTTCAATTCCTCCAGCTGGCATCCAACGATTTGTTCTACCAGGATACCCCATAATCATTGCGTAATCATTCTCTTTTACACCTGATGTATTTACTTTTAAGTGAACTTTTGGTTGTAACGGAACATTATTTACACTAAAAGTTGCAGGATTACCGTTTGCATCTGCATAAATTCTAAACATAGAAAAATCAGCTGTATGACGTGGCCATTCCCAATTGTCTGTATCACCACCAAATTTACCAATACTTTGAGGTGGTGTACCAATTAAACGTACATCTGTATAATCTTGATAAACAAAATAGTAAAATTCATTTCCTTGAAAGAAAGAACGAACTGAAACAGTATATTTACCACCTTCATTGTTTTCTTTTTCAATTAAAGCAATTTCTGCAGCAATTGCCTTTTCACGTTCTGCTTCAGTCATCTTATCATTCAATTTTGATAAAATACGTTTTGAAACATCATCCATTCTTACGAAAAAACGAACAAATAAACTTTTAGGTTTTAATTCATCTTTTTTAGTTGCTGCCCAGAAACCATTTGTTAAGTAATCATGTTCTGGAGTAGATAATTCAGCAATTGCATCAAATCCACAGTGGTGATTTGTTAAAAGCAATCCATCTTTAGAAATAATTTCAGCAGTACATCCACCGTTAAATTGCACGATTGCATCTTTTAAACTCGAGTGGTTAATGCTATAGATTTCTTCAGTAGTTAATTGAAGTCCCATTTTTTCCATATCTCTATGGTTCAAACGTTCAATGTTCATTAAGAACCACATTCCTTCATCCGCTTTTAAAAGGGGAGTAAAGAACATAGAAGCGACAAACAGTAATAAACTAATTTTTCTCATTCTAAATTATTTTTGATTTTTAAGCGTTATAAAATTACTACTTAAAAAATAAAAAAAGCTTTAGATTTTGATCAACGATTTTAAAACTTATTAACGAATAATTATTTCATCTGCAAAAATCCAAGAGTCTAGACCTTTTCCTGGATGCCAATCAGGACACTTTCCTGAATTTTTAGCTGTGATTCTAATTTTTTTAATTGTTTCTTTTTTAGATGTTTGAGTTGTGAAAAGTTTCGTTGATTTTGCATTAATATCTTTTGCAGGTGTGATTTCAGTTACATCAATATTGATGAAATTGATACCATCGTAAGACACTTCAAACTTGATTGATTGTGGATAAAAAATCCAAGCATTTGCATCTTCCAGACATCGTATACCAATTTCAGATATTAATTTAGGATTTTCTATTGCTACTTCTGCAATTAAATCATTCGCATAAAAACCCTGCCAATCGCCAGTCCTGTAATCATTACCACCTGAAACCCCATCGATTAATGCCTCAGAACCAGAAGCTGGATATTGATTAGAGTATTCGTTGGTAAGTTGTAAATGGATTGATTGATTTCGTTTAACGAATTCTGTTGCTACAGATTTTCCTAATCCCAAAAAAGGTTCTTCACCAGTTATACCTCCAGCTACTAAAACGGCTTTAATAATTGTTGTATTGTCAATTTTAATTGGAGTAAAATATTCAGGAGAATTCATAGTTGGTTCTGATCCATTAGTCGTATATAATATACGATATTTTTTTGATGGTAATTTTGGGTAATTTAATGAAACCATAATAGAATCATCAAAAATTTTCTCATTTTGTTCGAAATAGGGAACAGGGATAAATTCTTCAGGAGTTGTTGAAATAGTTGGTGCATGTTCATAGGTATCAACTTTTGCATTAGGTTCAGGTCCTAATTCAATCTCTAAATTTCCACCACCATTTATTTCATCAAATTCAAGGTACAAACGTTTTATGTTTCTACCATTTAACTTAATTTTTTGAATGTATTTATTCTCTTTAGATTGGTTAATTACTTTTACATCAAAGTCTTTACGATTTTCTAAATGCATCGTCATTT
>CALPVI020000143.1 GCA_943326975.2 Actinomyces viscosus
AAATATCGACTGCTTGTTCGAAATCTCCATTTGCTTCAACTAACGCATTTTTGCAGTCCATCATACCTGCACCTGTTTGTTGACGTAATTTATTTACTTCTGAAGCTGTGATTGCCATAGCTAAAAATTATTTAAAAATTAATCTTCTTTTGTTTGTGCCTCACCTGAAGCAGCTACTTCTTCTGTTTTAGCAGCTTTTGGAGCAGCCTCTTCGTCAGAATCAGTTTTATCTTTAGAGTTTTTACGCTCTTCTAAACCTTCTTTAATTGCTCCTGTAATAGCTTCTAATACTACTGCGATAGATTTCGTAGCATCATCATTAGAAGGAATTGGGAAATCAACTAAACGTGGATTAGAGTTTGTATCAACCATAGCGAAAGTAGGAATACCTAATCTTTTTGCTTCAGCTAATGCAATATGCTCTTTTAAGATATCAACGATGAAAATAGCAGCTGGTTGACGAGTCATGTCAGCGATAGATCCAAAGTTTTTCTCTAATTTCTCTCTTGTACGAGTTTTGAATAATTTCTCTCTTTTATTCAATGTCTCCCAAGTACCATCCGTTTTCATTTTATCAATCGTAGTCATTTTACGAATTGATTTTCTTGTCGTTTGGAAGTTAGTTAACATACCACCTGTCCATCTTTCAGTAACGAAAGGCATGTTTAACTCTTTCACTTTATCAGTGATGATTTCTTTAGCTTGTTTTTTTGTAGCAACAAAAAGAACTTTTTTACCCGACTTAGCAATTTGTTTCATTGCCGCACACGCTTGATCAAGATGTGCAATTGTCTTATTTAAATCAATGATATGGATACCTTTTTTTTCTTCAAAGATATACGGCGCCATTGCCGGGTTCCATTTTCTTTTTTGGTGTCCAAAATGAGCACCTGCTTCTAATAATTGTTCAAAAGTTACTTTTGACATATTTAATAAGTTTAAATTGTTTACGTTCCTTTAGTAATTCAATTTCAAAGGGATCAGATAGACTGACAGGTACTTTGAAATTTGGATACTAAACAACCGCCAAAAAAATATATTAACGTTTCGAGAATTGGAATTTTTTACGTGCTTTCGGTTGACCTGGTTTTTTACGTTCAACCATTCTCGGGTCACGTGTCATTAATCCCTCAGCTTTTAATAAAGTTTTATGCTCTTCAGCAACTTTAACTAATGCGCGAGCAATTCCTAAACGAATAGCTTCAGCTTGTCCATTGATACCACCACCGAAAACATTTACTTTTACGTCATATTGACCTAAAGTATCAGTTAATTCGAAAGGTCTACGGATTTTCGCTTGAAGAACGTCAACTGGAAAAAACTCCTTAACATCTTTTTTATTTACGACAACTGCACCAGTACCTTTTGATAAGTATACACGAGCAACAGATGTTTTTCTTCTTCCTAATGAATTGATTACTTCCATATTATTTGATTGTATCAAGATTTAATACAGTTGGTTTTTGAGCTTCTTGTTTGTGCTCTGTACCAACATAAACTTTTAAATTAGTAAATAACTGATTACCAAGTTTGTTTTTAGGCAACATCCCTTTGATCGCTTTTTCAATTAAACGAGTTGGGTGTTTTCTCAACATCTCTTCAGCAGTTGTAAAACGTTGTCCACCTGGATATCCAGTGTAACGAACGTATTCTTTGTTCACTAATTTAGTACCTGAAAATGATACTTTCTCTGCATTGATAATGATTACGTTATCACCGCAGTCAGCGTGAGGAGTG
This sequence comes from Actinomyces viscosus, assembly GCA_943326975.2. Taxonomy (GTDB): domain Bacteria; phylum Bacteroidota; class Bacteroidia; order Flavobacteriales_D; family Crocinitomicaceae; genus CAIUKX01. The sequence goes on from CALPVI020000143.1 coordinate 1,738, forward strand.
AAATTCACTTTGTGTTTACCACGAATGATTTTCGCCACCTTACTAGCTAAACGACCAACTGTTTGGCCTTCAGCATCTACTACAAACCACTGCTTATCAGCAGTTTCCTTGTTAGCAGAAACAGTTTTGTAACTTAATGTATCCACAATATTTATTAATTAAATAAGACAATTCCCCTAATTTGGGGATGCAAAGATATGATTTCTAAGTTTTATTAACAATATTATTTTAAAAAAGATTGAAATAAACATGAAAAAACTTTAAATCTCTATTGTAAGTCTATTTTGATTTGAATGCATTAATTGCATTTACAGAAAACTCACTTAAAATTAATGTCCCACTTATTTCAGCTCTTTCAATCAATAATTCATCCCAATTCTCAGTACCTTCCCAAAAAACAGACTTCAATTTCTTCATCGCTTCAGGATTTGATTTCGATAATGTAACAGATAAACGCTTAATTTCAGCATCCATATCTTGTTCGTTTTCAAAAATATCAGCATATAATCCTCTCTTGTAAGCCCATTCAGCAGGTTTCCATTCTGTAGCATTTATTGCCAACTGGCTCATTGCGGAAACTCCTATTTTACGTTCAATAACAGGACCGACAACAAATGGACCAATACCAACTGCTAACTCGGATAATTTTACATCTGCATTTTTTGTAGCAAAACAATAATCAACAGCAGCTGCAATACCTACTCCTCCTCCAACTGCTTTTCCATGAACTCTTCCTATTATCAATTTAGAACTTTTTCTACATGCATTTATTACGTTTGCAAAACCTGAAAAAAACTTCCTACCTGTTTCTAAATCTTTCACAGCTATTAACTCATCAAAACTTGCTCCAGCACAAAAAGCTTTTTCACCTGAGGAACGCAATACAATTACCTTAACTTGATTATTTTGATCTAAATCCAATATGGTATTAGCTAACTTTTCCAAAATTTTACCTGGCAAAGAGTTACTCATCGGATGACCAAATTCAATCGTTGCAACACCTAATTCATTTACCTCAAAATTAACGTGCCCTTGATCTGTTATTTCTGACATATCATTCTATTTTATAATTCTATTAATAAAAAAAGAGGGAGGTATTATCCTCCCAAAAAAAACTAAGAAATTATTTCTACCTATTTATTATCTTCTCTTTTTTTGTAGGGATTTGGTTTAGAAAAACTCTTTTTATCTCCATTCCCTTTGTTGAAATTATTGTTTTTATTAAATGGCTTTTTATCGGCTGTAGGCTTTTCTTTTTTTGCTGGCCTATTCGATTTTGGTGATGCAATTTTCACATCTAATTTCCTACCATTAATCTCAAATCCATTTAATGCATTAATCGCATTAATTGCATGATCCGTATTCTCCATTTCTACATAACCAAAACCTTTGGATTTCTTTGTTGTATTATCATATACAACATGTGCATATGTAACCGCGCCAAAAGATGAAAACGTAGCCATCAAATCTTCACTAGTAATCTCCCAATCAAGATTTGCTATAAATAAATTTACCATTAATTACACCTAAAATATTTTAAAAATTGATTTTTGTTTAATTAGTTACTTCAATGTAAAGCTATCCGAACCAATTAAATTTCCATCACAATAAATTTTAACTTTATAATTTCCTTTCAAAGCCTCTGCCCCTTGAAAATCATAATAAATAGACATATCAATACTTTGATTTTGATAATCTATTTCTTTTTTATCTGAAAAAGCTATTGCTCCTGATTCAGATTGAAATGTATTGCCTGCTCTTGATTGTAAAGTCTTTCCGTCTGGATCAATTACTTGTAGGTAAACAACTTTTCTCCCTGCAGCAGTAATCGGATTTTCTGAAATTGTAAAACTAGATTTAACTTGAACACAACTTCTTGCTTTATTTGTTGGTTCTGGCATGTTATTCAATTTCATTCTCAAACCTGAAGTTGAAATTGATAATGCTTGTAATTTAGAACCTTTTTTCACTTGTTCTGCATTTTTTTCAGCCTCTTGTTTGTATTGTTCTTTTTCCGCAGTTGTTGTATTTAATTGATTAGTTGTTTGATCCAAATCAGAATGCAATTTAATATTTAATGTATTCAAAGAATCGATTTGAACAACATAACTTTTCATAATATTACGTAAAGTCTCATTCTCCCTTCTTAATTGAGCAACTGTTCTAGCATTAAGTCTTCCACTTCTTTTTGCTTGTTCTAAGTCATTCATCAAACCGAGAATTTTCTGTTTTTGAATATTTATACTATCTGCTTTGCTTTTATCCTTTATCACTAAAGCGTCATAAGTATCTAACATGCTTTGAAAATCTTTTTTCAAGTCATTTGACATATTCCCTACATAGCCTTCCATCATTTGATTCATGCCTGCCATATCTGTTCTTAAAGAAGTATTTGCATTAGCACACTCATTTAATTCAGCTTTCTTTTTTGACCATAAATAAGCCATTGCTCCTAACCCAATTAAAAGCAATAAAATAATCACCATGAATAATGCATTTAGACTTCTTGGCTTTTCGATTTCTTCTGACATACTTTAATTTTTTCTAATATCTAAATATAATACAAATGTATACATAGATTTGAATGAATTAATTTTTTTTTATTCAATTTTAATAATTTGAGTTAAAAATTCAAAAATTTAAAAAACTAGGCAATAATTTTTCCGGGTAATTCTGAAATGAAACAGGTCTTACAAATCGTTTAATAGAATCTATGCCTACCGCTGTGAATCTGCTATCTGATGAGGCAGGATAAGGGCCTCCATGATGCATTGCCGAAACAATTTCAACTCCTGTTGGAACACCATTAAATATCATTCTACCAACTTTAGATTGCATTCTAAAAATTATTTCTTTATTCTCTTGTATCACCTCTTCTTCGCAAAAAATAGACCCAGTCAATTGTCCATGTAAAGATGATAATGCTAACAACAACTCTTCCATAGAGTCACAAACAATCATCATTGAAAATGGCCCAAATACCTCATCTTGTAAATTTGGATTAGCAAGAAAAACTTTGCCAGAGCAAAATCCTAAAGTAGGCTTTGCAAAATTTGGATTTGGATTTCCTTGCTTCTCTATTACTTCAATCAAATCTCTTCTTTGATCAACTAATGCTTGAAAATGATTATGCATATCAGGATGCAACATGCATTGAAAATCTTTTGAAAGTGTTTTGCTTATTAAATGGTCCTTAAATCTATCTAACAAATCATCATTTAATGCGAAAAGCAATCCTGGTTTAGTGCAAAATTGACCAGCACTATTCGTAATAGACTCAGCTAATAAATCCGTCCAATTTTCAATTTTATCCGTATTTACTTTATTTGTCAGAACAACTACCGGATTAGAACTCCCCATTTCTGCAAATACAGGAATTAACTCTTCTCTTTTTCCTACTAACTCTAAAATACTCTTGCCTCCTTTTACACTTCCTGTAAAACCTATTGCTTTTACGAATTTATGTTGAACTAATTTTTCACCAACTAGATAATCTTTCGTATTCAAATGTGAAAATATCCCTTCAGGCATACCCGATCTTTGAGCCGCTTTAATAACAAGACTTGCCATTAAATCACTGGTTCCTGCATGCATTGGATGAGATTTAAATACCACTGAACAACCTGCAGCTAATGCAGCTACTGTATCACCGCCAATTGTTGAATATGCAAAAGGAAAATTACTCGCTCCAAAAACCACAACTGGACCAATTGGAAACAATGCTTTTTTCAGCTCTGGCTTAACTGGATGTCTATTATAGTCTGGAGATTCATGTGTTATACTTCTCCATTCATCAATTAGTATTAAATCTGCAAAATTTAAAAGTTGCTG
>CALPVI020000144.1 GCA_943326975.2 Actinomyces viscosus
ATCAGTATCATTTATTTTCATCATAATGAATCTATAAATTTTACTTTTATGACGCATTAATAATGTCTTAAATGCTGTCTCGTTTCCTTGAAGATATAATGATATAAGTTCACGGTCATCCAATTGTACTATTTTCATAATTACTCGTATTAGTAGTAAAACAATTAAAGTTATCTAGTAATGTTAAGAGTAAAATTATGCTATAGGCATCCGTGTTTTTAAATTAGTATACGGCTAAGATACGGCTAAGATACTACTATAATTATTTTCCACAATAAAATTACACTAGTTTTTTTTTTATCTGTACTTATTATTGATTGTAAAGTAAATCTATTTTCACCAATAAAAAGAATTGTAGAATTAACTATCTTTATAAAAATTAAAAGAATGAATTGGCAAGAATATTTTCAACTTTTTGATACTATTATTACAGCAAAAGTAAAAGCTGTTCCATATGACAATCCCTTATACTTGGAATATACCAAACTGAACTATTCTCGTTCCAAAAGATGGTTAAAGCATAGTGAATTAACTTTTGATTCGATTGAATGCCTTAAACAAATCAAAGAAAAACAAAATTGGATTCTTATAACTGAACATTGGTGTGGTGACGCAGCTCATGTTACACCAATTATATATTTACTTTCAAAAATTAATCCTTTAATTGAGATTCAAATTCAATTGAGAGATTCAAATTCCGAAATTGATAACTACTTAACGAATGGAGGTAAATCTATCCCAAAATTAATTATTCGAGATAAAAACAATAAAGATCTAATCACTTGGGGACCTCGACCAAAAGAATGTCAAGTAGTATTTGATCAATTAAAAGAAAAAAATGCTGATTTTGAAGAAATAAAAATTAAACTTCAAGAATGGTATAATCAGGATAAATCTATTTCTATTCAAAAAGAAATTTGCGAAACAATTAATTCAATTATCTAGCTATAAAACCTTTGAATGATACTCTTTTGTTAATTGAATATATTCCTCCGAATAAGAATTATCGTTGTTTCTAATTATAAAATCAGAAAGCAACATTTCACTTTTGATTTTTGAAAAAACAAGAATTGTTCTTTTCATGCTATTTGGTTTAGCAAAAATATTTATTTTTTGAATACAATATAAACTATATTCAGAAGCATTTTCAATCCATTTATTAGCATTTTCATAAGGCATTATTATCCAAAAAGTTCCAATTTCAGACAATATCTTAGATACTTTTTCAAATAATAAATAAAAAGATAAATGACTCTCATGTTTTGCTTTTGCCTTTCTAGTATCTGAGTTAATCAAACTATTTTCATAGAATGGTGGATTTGAAAAAATCAAATCAAAGGTTCCACTAAAATTTTGAGTTAAAAAATTTGAGTTTAGTAAGTTTAATCGATTATTCCATGGAGAATTTAGAAAATTTCGCAAACAATCCAAACAACTTAATTCATCAATTTCAATTGCAGTAACATTTATAGTAGGATTCTTTTGAGCAATCATTAAGGAGAGCACTCCTGTACCTGAACCAATATCCAATGAATTATTTGCATTTTCTGCATCTATAAAAGCACCCAATACCATTGCGTCGGTACCTACCTTCAATGCAGAATTTGATTGTTCAACCGAGAAATGTTTAAAAGAAAAGGAGGACATCCCTTAGATTAATCAAGATATAATTCAATTAATCCAGAAGGTGCATTGATGGTTAAAACTTTATTAACTCGATCAACATTCTTAACTAAATCTTCTAACAATGGAATTAGTACCTCTTTGTTTCCATTCATTACTTGAATAAGTGGATTAACTGATAAATCAATTATAGACTCTAATACACCTACTTCACCATACTGCTCATCAACAACTTTAAAACCAACTACTTCGTGATCGTAAAAGTTATTACCTTCTAATTGCTTGAGGATTGCGGCTGGTAAGTATAAATTCTTCCTAAGAATTACTTTAGCATCATTTTCCGAATTAACACCCTCAAATTTTACAGCTGCAAAAGGATGATTTTTCAGCTTAAATGATTCAATGAAAAATGGAGTTAATTGATTGTTAATGTCAATAAAAACATTATCTAATGAGGCATAATCTTCTGGATTAGTAACATCCAAAAACAACGAAACTTCACCTTTAAATCCGTGAAGTTTCGCTACATATCCTAAATGAAAGCAATCTGCTTTGTTCATTTACAATTTTTTAAATTATTCTGCAGAAGTTTCTTCTTCTGTAGATGCTTCAGGAGCTTCTGTTGCTTCTTCTTCAGCAACTTCTACTTCTTCTACTACTGGTGCATTTTTAGCCTCAATAGCTTTTGCTTTTGCTTCTTTTTTCTCAGCTTCAGCTTTCAAACGAGCTACTTTATCAGCATCTGCATTTTTACCTAAACCATCTTTTTTAGCATTGATTTTTGCATCTTTCTCAGCAACCCATGCAGCAAAACGAGTTTCTACATCAGCTTCAGTTAAAGCACCTTTTTTCACACCATTAATTAAGTGATTTTTGTAAAGTACTCCTTTGTAAGAAAGAATTGCACGAGCAGTTTCTGTTAATTCAGCACCAACTTTCACCCAGTTTAAAGTTCTATCGAAATCGATATCAATTGTAGCAGGATTAGTGTTTGGATTGTAAACTCCTAATTTCTCAATGAATTTACCATCTCTTTTTGCTCTTGAGTCAGCAGCTACTAAATGGAAAACAGGTTTACCTTTTTTTCCGTGTCTTTGCAATCTAATACGTGTTGCCATTTTTTTTGTTTTATAAGTTGAAGTACGAAACTTCGATTAATAAATAAATTATTTAAGGATGCAAATATAGTAAAAAAATTTATTATTTTATCTATTGAATGAGAAATCAATAAATTCAACTTACTTTTTCACCAATGATTTCAATTCATGCACTTCTTTTTGTAATTCTTGAAGCGATTTTGATAAATCATGATCGTCCATTCTTATTTCGGGTAATTCCGGTGAAATATAATTGACAAATTTCCATATTTCTAAAATATCATTTACATGAACAAAATATGGCTTGTAAAATGGATTGGTTGAACACAATTGAAAAGATTGAACAGAATCAAGCAAATTATGAACTACTTTAAACACGATACCATCATCTTTTGTCACCACTATACAAGGAGTAGCATTTCGTATTGATGTCCAATTTTGAACAAATTCTGCTACAACATATGAACCTTCTACAACTGGAGGCATTGAATCGCCTTGAATTGGAAATGTTCTGTATTTTTTATTCTTAGTTAAAAAAGGCAAACTGAAAGTTGGTAAAACTTTTAAATAACTAGGATCTGAATAGCCCCTAGCATATCCTGCGCTTGCTTTAACAGGTATTAATTCTATCAATTCATTATCTTGCTCATCTACAACTGTCGTAAGGACTCTCAATTTCTGACCTTTTACATCAATTAAAACACCTTTATCTAAACGTTCTAATTCATTTTCAGTAAAATCTTCAAAATTCTTTCTTAACAACTCATCAATAGAAACCTTGAAATAATCACTAAAAGCAACTAGATTATCTATGTTCGGTTGAGCAACGCCATTTTCATAACCGCTATAAGTAGAACGACTTAACTTCAAATCACTTGCAACTTCTTCTTGAGATTTTTTTAATCTTTTTCTAAGAATTTTTAAATTACTTCCTACTTCCATTGTGAATCTATTATTTCACAAATATAAATTTATTTCTTATATAATAAGAATAAAAACGATTAAAATTTAGTCAGTTATTTAACTACAATTGCTTTTCCAACCATTCTGCCATATATTGCGGTGAATTTTGCACCAAAAAATATGATTTGAGAAGAATAATAAGTCCAAACCAATATAACCATCAATGTACCTGCTATACCTCCATCTTTAGCAAAGAAATAATGTGCTAGGTAATATTTAATTAATAACTGACCAAAATAAAGTAAAAAAGAAGTTACCAATGAACCTGCCATAGCTAATTTCCATTCAACAACACCATCATGTAAATACCTAAAAATCAAAGTAAATATTATAAAATTTGAAAATAATGATAAACCATGTTGAGCAAATTCTACAACAATCCAATTTATTGCTTGTAAATCCTTAAATAAATCATTCCCAAAAGATATTAAAATGGTCTGTGCAAAATAAAAAACAATAATTACCATTGCAAAAACAGTCAACATGGTAACTGACAATAATCTAAAAGTTATGTTACTAATGATCATTTTTTTATTCGTAGCATGTACTTTTTTAATATCAAAAAAATCATTTAAACTACCTCGTAATGAAATCAATAAAGCTGAACTCGATAACATCAAAGCAATTATACCAACTGCATTTAGTACAAAACTTCCCTTTGTAATATTCACTTCACTCAAAAAAGATAAAATCCCATCAACATCCTTAATACCGACCTGCTCTCGTAACATTTTTCCGACAATATCAATCATTGTTTTTTGTCCTACAATTTGACCAAAACTTGCAAATGACAAATACAACATTGGTACTAAAGCGAAAATTGCATAATAGGATAATGCAGCACCATGAAAAAAACTGTTTTCCTTGAAAAACTCAATAAATGTATCCTTGATTAATACCCCTATCTCACGCCAAGTAAGGTGACGGACACCTTTTGATAATACTAATTTCTTTAACATCTTTAAGTTCTTTTAAATCAAATAACTGAATCTTCTCTTTCTTCTCTGTGATAAAATAATTAACAATAAATGCTCCGAAAAATTGTGATCGAACAAATTTCACTTTAAGCTTATTCGTTTCACCTTTTAAATCAAATTCATTTGGTCGAAACAAAATTTGTTCATTATTCAATTTTATCTTATTAATAGCTCCGAATAATTCAGCCTCTTTTTTAGAATGAGGTCGATAATAAAAAGAATAAGGTGTATCTATTCGTTTTAATTTCCCTTTTTCAAAATGAATAATTCGATCAGCAAAACTTAAAACTTCTTCTCCATCATGTGAAACCAATAAAATACTCAAACCCTGTTTTTTCTTTAATTGAATCAAATAATTAACAATTTTATTTCTCAATCTAGCATCGATATGCACGAAAGGTTCATCCAAAAGTAATAATTGAGGTTCGCAAACCAGTGCACGCGCAATACACAAACGTTGTTGTTCTCCCCCAGAAAGCAATAATGCTTTTTGATTTTTTAGATGGGTGAGTTCAACTAATTCTAATAATTCGGCAACAAGAAAATCTCTCTCTTCTTTTGGAAGATGTAATGCCTTTTCCCTTATATTTTCTTCAGTTGTATGATAAATATCTAATCCAAAATCTTGATTTACCAACTGAATATCCTCATAACCAGGAATTAATTTAAAATTTGGACCTACAATTTTTTCATCATTAAAAATAATTTCACCCAATTCTGTATCTAATAAGCCTGCTATCATTTTAAGCAGAGTAGTTTTACCTTCCCCACTCCTACCTACAATTCCAATCACCTCTCCTTTAGCTAATTGAAAAGAAACAGATTTAATTATTTTCGAATCATAGGAAAACTGAACATCCTTTACTTCAAGCATATTAACCAATTAATGGTTCAGG
>CALPVI020000145.1 GCA_943326975.2 Actinomyces viscosus
AAGTATACGATGAAATTCAAACAAACACGCAAATCGATTTGACAAATTTAGCATCAGGTATGTATTTAATGCTCTTAAAAACAGAAGAAAAGGAACTTAACAAAATTAACTTACTCATAGATTAGCTATTAAAATCTAACTCCAATCATTCAAATTTCAATTCACTAACTCACTCTCACTCTCACTCTCAACCTTAACCTCAATCTCAACCTCAACCTCAATAATCCCCCAAATCAAAATACTTTACATCTGGAAAATGAGTGTTAAAAAATCCATAACCATTTTTAATATTAGTGGGATAGTTTAAAGGCTCTAGATTTAATTCTGTAAAAATATTTCCATGTCCAATTCTGTAACCTAAATAATTAAAATAACCCTCATTGATATTCGAAAGAGTAACTACTATGCTATCTTTATGGTATAATTCAGGAAGTTTAATTTTATTCTGATAAACATGATCAAATTCTTTATCTGAAACAAGTAATGTTTTAGCCAATGTATTATTACCATTGTTAAAATAATTAACGATATCTGCACCCACAGATGTAGGTTGTTTTTTATAGAAATTTAATAAATACCAATTTTCTGTTGCATTATTATCTGTGAAATTGATAGTAATATAAGTGGTAGTGTCTGTTTTTGTTTTTTCAATAGTTGGAATTACTGATGTGAATGCAACTTTTGGAAGCATGGTTGTTGTCGAAGTGATCGTTTCATTACCAAATGTAGCTGTAAATTCATATTCACCATTTGTTTGAAATGCGGATGAATAACTTGCATAAATTCCTGGACTTAACTCGTAAAAGTCAAACACTTGATTGTTAAATTTTAATTGTACTGATGCACCACTCACTAATAAGTTTTGAATTGAATCTACCGTATTTCCTTCTAGCATAGAAAATGATTTTGTTAGGGCTACAATCATTATGTTATCAGGAATAATATGTGTGAAAGCAACTAATTTCGGTGTAGCTGAATTAACATCTATATCGATTGATTTAGGTCTACAAGAACTAAACAATATAATTGATAAAAAAAGAAAAGAAATTATTTTCATAGTTTTAAAATTTAAAGTTATATCCGATTGAAGGAATAAAACCAAATAGTCCTGGTTGTGTATATTTAAAAGATCCATCAGGATTAGAGACTAATTGAATTTGAAAAGGGGTAGCTCGATTGTAGACATTGTAAGCACCTAAATGCCATTCAGAGCTATATTTTTTATTTTCTTTAGGTTTGTTTTTAATAATGAAATTGATATCCAAACGATGTGAAGTAGACATTCTAACAGAATTTCTTTCTGCATAGATTGGAATTATATCTACTCCAGTTAAACCAGCATTGGGCATAAAGTATTGGCCAATAATAGGAGTGAAACGAGCACCTGAACTTAAATCAAAAATAGCAGAAACAGATAATCGTTTTGAAATAGTGCAAATGCCTACGATAGTTAAATAATGTCTTCGGTCATATTTTGCCCAAAAGGCATTTCCATTGTTTAGTTCTTCAAACTTTCGTTTAGTAAAAGACAATGTGTATCCAATCCATCCTGTAATTCTTCCTTCATCTTTCTTGATTAGTAATTCACTTCCAGTACTCCAACCTTTACCTTGAATTAATAAATCTTCAAATTTGTCGTTTAATATAAGCTGACTTCCCTCTTTGTATTCGGTTAAGTTTTGCATGTACTTATAGTAGCCTTCAATAACGATGTAAGATTTTAATTTAGGTAAATTAAGTGTGTAGGATAAAGCAACTTGATCTGCAACTTGAGGTTTTATTTTTTGAGAGACAGGATACCATAAGTCAGTAGGTAGTGCGAATGAACTACTTGAAACGCGATGCATAAATTGGTACATTCTGGAATACGAAAATTTTACTGCTTGCTTTTCGTTGATTTGAAAAGCTAGGTTCATTCTTGGAGAAATACCAAAATAAACTTTATTTTTCACAAAACTTTGTGGGAGAGATAAACCTCCATCAATTTTCCATCGTGTTGAAAGAGTATGTTTTATGTCAATGTATGCATTTGTTTCAACAGTTGAAATTAAAGCACCTTTTTTGTTTTCTAAAAATTCTGAAATTTCACCACTTGTGCTAACTGCATTAGGTCTAAATCTGTGGTTAGTTAGTTGAAGTCCATAATTCAATTTCGTATCATTGCTTTTAAATAATTGAAAATCATATTTAAATCCAATATCTTCTACAGCACTTTTGATTAATAGATTGTTTTCAAAAAAACTGCCACGTATATCGTATTTAAATTGAGTGTGAATGAACGATAAATTAGCAAATAATTTTTGATTGAAAATATGGCTCCATCTAGCAGTTTGTGTAAAATTACCTAATTGATAACCGAATCCTAAAGCACTTGATGTATCAGCGCTATCACCTTTGAATTTAAGAACATCATTACCAAAATAACTACTAAGAAATAATTTATTGTTTTTGGATAGGTTAATGTGAATCTTTGCGTTTAAATCATAAAAGTAAAAAGGTATGTTTTGACCAACTAATTTAAAAACTTTGTCAATGTAAGATCTTCTTCCAGCAATCATAAAGGAGGCTTTATCTTTCCATAATGGACCTTCTAACATTAATCGCGATGAAAGCATACCGATTCCACCATTTGCATTAAACTTTGTTTTATCACCATCAATAGTTCTGATATCGGTAATGGAAGATAGTCGACCAGAGTAGGAGGAGGGGAAGCCTCCTTTGTAAATAGTCATTTCTTTAATAACATCAGGATTGAAAACAGAAAAGAACCCAAATAAATGCCCTGGATTATAAACGGTTGCCTCATCTACTAAAATTAAATTTTGATCTCCATCGCCTCCTCTAACAAAGAAATTTGTACCTCCTTCTGTACCTCTATTGATACCGGGTAACAATTGAGCTACTTTCAAAACATCTGTTTCACCTCCAATGGCAGGAAGAGCTTTTGCTTCTTTTATATTTAAGCGAATGACAGAGATTTCAGTATTCTTAACTAATTCTTCACCTTGTGATTTTTTTGCTTTAATTACGACTTCTTCAATTGCTTTTTCATTGGGTTTTGACATGAAAAAATCTTCCTGTACTGAAGCGTTTCCATTAATTTCAATTGACGTGGTTGTTAAACCCGAAGCAGAAAATTCAATCGTATATTTTTCTTTTTTAGGTACTTGTATTGAGAAAAAGCCATATTCATTTGTCAATACGCCTTGGTTGATTTCTTTAACATATACTTTAGAAAAAAGGAGTACTTCTTTGTTTTCAGGATCTTTTAAATAACCAGAAATAGTTATTAAAACTTCTTGAGAATAACCAATAATTGATAAGAATAAAAAAAATACAACTATAAAAAACTTCATATAAATATGTATAATACGCTTTTATGACCTACTAACAAACGAAAAGTTACAAGACTTATTCTATTTAATAAATTTAATCACAATATTTATTAGCAATTTTCGATAATTAGTTATTGTTAGATATGTTCCACAAAGTGAAAATTGATTATGAAAGATTTAAAAGGTAAATAGCAAAAGTAGTTTGTAATTTTATTTATTTGTTTGCTCTTTATTATTTAAAGAAGTGAACTTAAAAAGAAAAAGGAGGTGATAAAAAGAGTTCAATTTGAATCAATTTACACACCTCCTAAGAGTTTTGTTATTATTAGAATTTTAATTATAAATTCTCAAAAAAGTCATTTCCTTTATCATCTGTAATAATGAATGCTGGGAAATTTTTAATAGTAATTTTACGAACTGCTTCCATACCCATTTCTTCGAAATCGACAACTTCAACAGATGTAATATTTTCTTTCGCTAAAATTGCAGCAGGACCACCAATTGAACCTAAATAGAAGCCGCCATATTTGTTACAAGCATTTGTAACATCTTTCGAACGGTTTCCTTTTGCTAACATGATCATACTTCCACCTAAACTTTGGAATTGATCTACATATGAATCCATTCTTCCTGCTGTTGTAGGGCCAAAACTTCCTGAAGGCATTCCTTCTGGTGTTTTAGCAGGACCAGCATAATAAACTGGGTGATTTTTAAAATAGTCAGGCATTGGTTTTCCTGCATCAATCAATTCTTTGATTTTAGCATGAGCCATATCCCTTGCTACGATCAAAGTACCATTTAACTTCAAACGAGTTTTAATAGGATATTTTGATAATTCAGCTAAAACTTCACTCATCGGTCTGTCCAAATTGATTTCAACTGGAGCTTCTAAATGTGGAGGAGTTTCAGGTAACAATCTTCTTGGGTTTTTCTCTAATTGCTCAACAAATAAACCTTCTTTCGTGATTTTTGCTTTTATATTTCTATCAGCTGAACAAGAAACACCTAATCCAACTGGACAAGATGCAGCATGACGAGGTAAACGAATTACACGAACATCATGTGTAAAGTATTTTCCACCAAATTGTGCACCGATTGTACTTTCTTGACAAATTTTTTGAACTCTTTTTTCCCATTCTAAATCACGAAACGCTTGACCACCCATATTTCCTTCTGTTGGTAGTTCATCAAAATATCCAGCAGATGCTTTTTTAACAGCAGCCAAATTTGCTTCAGCAGATGTTCCACCTATCACAAATGCTAAATGATAAGGAGGACAAGCAGAAGTTCCTAAATCTTTAATTTTTTCTTTTACAAATTCTTCCAACGAACTATCATTCAATAATGACTTAGTTTTTTGATACAAGAATGTTTTGTTTGCAGAACCTCCACCTTTTGCTAAAAATAAGAATTCATAAGAAGCTCCTTTCTTTGCGTAAATATCAATTTGAGCTGGTAAGTTAGAACCTGAATTTTTTTCATCAAACATCGTTAAAGGAACAACTTGAGAAAAACGTAAATTACGTTCTTGGTATGTATTAAAAATTCCTTTTGATAAGTATTCTGAATCATCAACACCTGTGTAGACATTTTCACCTTTTTTTCCCATTACAATTGCAGTACCAGTATCCTGACAAGAAGGTAATTGACCTTCAGCAGCTACAGTTGCATTTTGTAATAAATTATAAGCAACAAAACGGTCATTATCAGTTGCTTCAGGATCACTTAAAATAGCATTTAATTTCTCCAAATGAGAAGTTCTCAAATAAAAAGAAACATCAGTCATTGCCTCTTGCGCCAACAACTCTAATCCTTTAGGATCAACAATTAAAATTTCTCTGTCTCCTAATTTTTCAACTTTCACATAATCCGAAGATATTTTGCGGTATTCCGTATTGTCTCTCAATAAAGGATACGGATCTTGATAAAAAAAATCTGCCATAATACAAAGGTTTCTATACGTTTTTGAAACTGAGCAAAAATAACATTTTTTTTTAACTCTTCCCCCTTCGGAGGGGGCTAGGGGGAGGAAAACAACAAATTTTATCCTAAATAATTTTCTTCATTCCTTCGGAGGGTTTATTCCAACGTATCGAAAGGGTTTAAAAGGAGGAAGATTTTTTTAACCTAACTAAAATGAATGTATAATCTAATATTCTTATGTTTAAAACTATTTTCCTCTCCCTCAATCCCTCTCCAAAGAGGGA
>CALPVI020000146.1 GCA_943326975.2 Actinomyces viscosus
AAAGGAATCATAGGTCGTCAGTTTTTTTACAATGGTTGGTTTACGAAAGAAAATGTTCAACAATCTTTACTTGCTTTAAGTGAGCAATTGAAAGAAGAAACACTTTTAGACTGGCTTCAGAATTATAATTATACTACTCAATCAAAAAGAGTTGGAATTATTATGGCTGGAAACATTCCGTTGGTAGGTTTCCATGATTTTTTATGTGTTTTATTATCCGGTAATATCGCAGTATGCAAATTAAGTTCTGATGATAAAACTTTGTTACCTGCATTGGCTGAGCAATTAATTCAATTTACACCTTCTTTGAAAGAAAGAATTGTATTCGCATTTGGTAAAATAGGTGAAATAGATGCGGTAATAGCTACAGGAAGTGACAATTCAGCTAAATATTTCGAGCAATATTTTGGGAAATATCCCCACATTTTTAGGAAAAATAGAACTTCTATTGCAGTTTTGACAGGAAATGAATCCACGGATGAATTAACTGCACTTGGAAAAGATATATTTTATTATTTTGGATTAGGATGTAGAAATGTATCTCATCTATTACTTCCTAAAGATTTTCAATTGAATCGATTCTTTGAATCGATTATGGACTATTCATCTGTTATTAATCACAACAAATACGGTAATAATTACGATTATAATAAAGCTGTATATTTGATGAATCAGATGCAATTATTCGATAATAATTTTGTGCTATTGAGAGAAACAAAAGAATTGTTCTCTCCACTTTCGATGGTTCATTATCATTTTTATGACAATCAAATTGATATTGATGACTATTTAAGTCAGAATGAGGAGAAAATTCAAGTTGTAATTGGTCAAAATTACACACCTTTTGGTACAGCACAATGTCCCATGTTATCAGATTATGCAGATGGTGTTGATGTAATGAAGTGGGTAGAAACTATCTAATTTTCAAGGACTATTCTAAATAATAGTTAAAATTAGATTTTTAATTCATTCTAGATAAATTAGAATGACTACTTTTAATTTTTACAACAAAAGTAGCTGAGAATGTTAAAATATAAATTATTCAAATATATCGCAATCGTGCTTTTTATGCACGTTTGTTTAACAACTCATTCTTTTTCTCAAAATAATAAAGGAATTTTTCAAGGTGAGGTAAAAGATTCTACCTTCAAAAAAGGAATTGAATTTGCAAGTATACGTTTATTTAACGCAAATGATTCTTCTTTAATTAGTGGAGATTTCACAGATTCTTTAGGTAGATTTAAAATAAAAGAATTACCATTTGGAAACTACTATGCAGTTATAGATTTTTTAGGTTATGATTTGAAACGTCTAAATACTATTTCAATTTCTGTAAATGAACCTTTATTTACTGCAACTATTTTACTAAAAGTGCACAAAGAAACTACTATGGACGAAGTGCAAGTGGTGGGGAAACAAAACGCATTTGAAATTGGGTTGGATAAAAAAGTCTATAATGTAGGTTCAGATTTATCAACAAAAGGAGGGTCGGTAAATGACATATTACTAAAAGTTCCTTCTGTTGATGTTGATCAGGATGGAAAAGTATCCTTACGAGGGGATGGTAACGTGACAATCTTAATTGATGGTCGACCAAGTTCTATGACAGGTGGAAATGGGAAAAGTTTATTAGATGCAATACCTGCAAGTTCAATTGAAAGAATAGAAATTATTTCAAATCCGTCAGCAAAGTATGATCCAGATGGTACATCTGGTATTATCAATATTGTTCTTAAAAAGAATAAATTGAAAGGAACGAATGGAATGATTAGTACGACAGTAGCAACTGGAAATATTTTAAATTCATCGATGAGTTTTAGTGTGAGAAATTCTAAAATTAATTCGTATGTTAATTATTCATACAAATACATGGAAGGATATCGTAATAATTGGGGAACTTTACAACAATTGAATGACGATGTTTTGACTTCAAAATTGGTTCAAAATCGATTAGGGACAGATAATAACATCAATAATTTATTAAAATTAGGTACGGATTTTTATGTTTCGACAACCCAAACTATCGGTTTTTCAGTTTCAGGAAGTATAGGGAGTAGGGCTACAACTGGTGATTTGGTGAATAAACTGTACAATGGAACAGATAGTTTGACTCGTTTTTGGACAAGATCATCAAATGATCCAACAAAGCAGCAAAATTTTGATATGAATGTAAATCATAAGATTGAATTTAAAAACAAAAAAGGTACACTTGAATCGAACTTTACGCAATCAATAGGAGAAAATCATGATTACGGTTATTATAACGAATCTTATTTAAATGCTGATAGTACATTGAATGCACATGCTAAAATGAATCAACAATTAACAAGCAATGGAAGAAATGATGTATTTACAGGACAAACAGATTTTGTGCGAGTGTTTGATAAAACAAAAGCAAGGTTTGAAGCAGGAGCAAAGGCAATTATTAGAAATATGGGAGTGAATTCAAATTTTGAAACCTTAGATACATTAACAAATGTTTATTTATCAGATACATCAACAAATTTTGATTACAAATACAATGAACAAATTTATAGTGCTTATACAATTTATGGACAACAAAAAGGAAAATGGAAATACCAGGGTGGATTAAGATTTGAACAATCATATCAAATTCCTTTTTTGGTATCTAAAAACGAAAAATATACAAATGATTATTTTAATATTTTTCCTTCAGGTCATGTCAAATACAATAACAAAGGAAATTCGGAATGGAGTTTAAGTTATAGTAGGAGAATTAATAGAGCCAATTCTGAAAATTTGAATCCATTTACAAGTTATGCAGATCCATTTAATTTAAGAAAAGGAAATCCTGCTTTAAAACCAGAATATATAAGTTCATTTGACTTAGGTTATTTTATTGAAAAATCTAAAATCACAATGACATCAAGTATTTACTATCGTTATACGACAAATGTAATTCAACGTGTTAAAATATTTTATCCAGACAATACTTCAACAGTAACTTATACGAATATTGATCAAAGTCAAAGTGGAGGTTTAGAATTAGTCATTTCATATAAACCATATAAATGGTGGAGAAATACAATTTCGTTTAATGGAAGTTTTATTAAATATGCAGATAATACACCTAATTTCAATTATAACAATAGTGGTATTAATATAACTGCTAAATATGTTGGAGCTATTGAATATTGGAAGAAAACAATGACCACGCAATTAAATATTCAATATAACGCACCACAAACAACTGCGCAAGGTATCGTTCAAAGAAGGGGAGCAGTAGAGCTTTCTACTGAGAAAAGTTTGTATAAAGGGAAATGGTCAGTAGGATTAAGAATGGCAGATATTTTTAATCGTCAAGGTTTTTCATTAAAAGTAAGACAACCAACTATCATCCAAGATTCAGAATTCAAATGGCAAACAAGACGATTATATTTTACAATCTCATACAAGTTCGGTAAAGTTGAGTTTTTAAACAAACAAAAATCTAGTTCAGATAGTGGTGGTGGAAATATGGAATATTAAATAGAGTAAATGTAAAAGCCCTTTCAATAAAATGTGAAAGGGCTTTTATTCTTTTAAAGATTTCATAAAGTACTATTTTGTTGATTTTTGATGGTTGATTTTTATACCTAAATTCAACAAAGCAGCATCAATTCCTGAATACTTCTTTAATTCTAAAGTAGATTCTTTAAGAATCTTTTTAGGAGGTGCAATTTTTGTTTTCATAACTACTACTATTATGTTTGTTCAACTAAATATAATCAAAATAAATACCAAAATGATTGAGATTTATTAAACCGACTATTTCATTGAGTTATCTGCATCATAAAATAAGTATAGTAATCAACTGCTATTATTATTTTAAAGTTATTTTTGTTGTATTAATTTTAAATAATATAAAGATTAGATATGAAGATAATGTTCTATATTTTGAAGTTATTTGGTTGGAAAATCGATGATCATGTTCCAACAGGAATTGACAAATGTGTTGTTGTTGTGGGGCCACATACATCTAATTGGGATTTTATAATTGGTAGGATTGCTTTTGCAAAATACAAAGTAAATGCAAAGTTTTTAATAAAAAAAGATTTGTTTTTCCCTCCATTAGGTTGGATTTTAAAAGCAATGGGAGGTTTACCTGTTGATAGAAAACAAAAAAATAATATTACTGAATTAGCAGTTAAATTATTTGATGAACATGAAAAATTGTATCTAGTATTTACACCAGAAGGTACTCGTTCGTACAATCCAAAATGGAAAAGAGGTTTTTATTATATTGCAATGAAAGCAAATGTTCCGATTTACATTGCCTATATGGATTATGAAAAGAAAATAGGAGGCTTTGAAAGAATTTTTGAGCCGACCGGTGATATTGATAAAGATATCGAGGACATCAAAGCTATATTATCAAAATACAAAGGGAAGTTTCCAGAAAATGGTATTTATTAAATAAAAAAAGGAATCATTGATTCCTTTTTTTATTTCCTTATTTCCATTTAAAAAGTCGTTGAAAGAAATTTTTCTTGACTTCTACACCATAACCATAACCATAACCGTACCCATAGCCGTATCCATAACCTTTATTTTGGTCAGTTCCATTTAATAGGATTGACATGTTTTTCAGTTTTTTATCTTTATATAATGACTCAGGAATTGATAATAAGTTTTTGTCCAAATAATGAGCCCTAGCTACATAAATAAAAATATCAGAATAATCACTGATCAATAATGTATCTGTAACCATACCTACAGGAGCTGTATCCACAATTATATAATCATATTGCTGCTTAGCCTCTTCAAATAATTCTTTGATTCGCTCACTCATCAATAATTCAGAGGGATTTGGAGGAATAGGTCCTGAAGGTAAAATATCAACATTTTCTGTTTCAGGTATTTTGGTAATTAATTCATTCAATTTTAAATTAGAATCAATTATAAAAGAAGTAACTCCTTTTTGATTACCAATTTTTAAATATTCAAGTAACTTGGGCGCTCTTAAGTCCATCCCAATAATTAATACTTTTTTTCCTGTAAGACCTATTGTTGCTGCTAAATTTACAGAAATAAATGATTTTCCTTCATGACTAATGGTAGACGAAACAAAAATTGTTTTAGCTAGTTCGGAAGTATTAGAATCAGTAAAAAAGTTTATGTTTGTTCGAAGTATTCTAAAAGCTTCGGCGATACTTGATCTTTCACCTTGTTCTACGACAAGTGATTTAGATTTGTTTTGTGAAAATGGTAAATCACCTATGTAAGGTAAACCCAAATTAATTATATCATCTTTTGAATGAATTTTAGTATCTAATAATTTTTTAATGAAGAATATACAAAAAGGAATGAAAACACCTAAAATAAATGCTACGCTAAATATAATTTTTTTCTTCGGTGATTTGATAATTTCATCACTATATGCAGAGTCAATTATTTTTGTATTAGGTATTGTAACTGCTAAAGAAATAGATGTTTCTTCTCTTTTGTGAAGAAGGAATAAATACAAGCTTTCTTTAATCTGTTGTTGTCTATAAATCTCTTTAAACTCTTTTTCATGTTTAG
>CALPVI020000147.1 GCA_943326975.2 Actinomyces viscosus
AATCGATTACATTTTTTGGTAAAGAAGATCCTAAATCAATCGAAAGCAAATCTGAATTTGAAACTGTAAAATTTAATTTTGTTGAATGAAAAAGAATAGAATCGATGGTTAATACATGTGAAAAATCAAATTCAATTCGGTTAAAATTAATATCATTTGGTATGAAATAAGATGTGACAAAACCAGAAATATATTTAATTGCTGGATCAATATTCCAATTGCAACTTTGGTAAACTAAATTATAATTATTGTTTACTAAACTTTTTTCGAGTAATTTTTTTGATTTAAATCCTTTTTTTTCGTTTTCAATTAATTGATTTTGAGAGGAGATTGTATTCTGAGAAAAAGAAATAAATGAAACTATTCCTGATATAAATAGAGGAAGTAATAAAGAATGAATAAAACTTACAATTCTCTTTTCCACGTAATTTAAAAAATCATTATATTATTTCAATGCTCGTTTTGAAAACACAATTTTACGGTAAACAGCTGTTACGAATATACTATTTAAAGTTGAAAGTAATAGCATTGCTAATAATGAAACCGTTGATACAGATTTCGGACTATAATTTGCTCGTAATGATTTTTGAAAATGTCGTTTAAGTTCTTTGTTTGTCATAGTTTCAAAAGCTTCATTTGAGGCTTTTAATTTGATTAATTCTTTTGGGTTTTTCATTGTTTTTTCCAAAAGTATTTCTTGTTCAGCTATTTGATGTTTATTAAAATCTACATCAATTTTAGCGTAGTAGAAATAGATAAAAACTGAAACCAATGCAGCATAAATGACTCCTGAAACCATTCCGTTTTTAACGTCTCTTAATGCATTGCTTTCTTCCGTTTCTTTTCGTTTCTCTAAATACAATCCAACGGATATAGCTGAAAGTAACAATAATATATTTGTCATTACTGCAGGAACTAACATTTCATTGGATTTACCCATTCCTAAAAAACTTAGTTTAACCAGCATAAAAATTACTGCAAATAAAATTCCTGTTTTGATTGTTACTCTCATATTCTAAAATTTCAAAAAAAATCCCGATTTAGTATGCTAAATCGGGACAAATGTAAGTATTCATTTTCTTAACGGTTCATTGAAACCAAGAATTCTTCGTTAGAAAGTGTATTTTCCATATTTGATTTCAAAAATTCCATTGCTTCAATTGGATTCATATCAGCAATAAACTTACGAAGCAGCCAAATACGTTGTAATGCATCTTTGTTTACTAATAAATCTTCACGACGTGTACCTGAAGCTAAAATATCAATAGCAGGATAGATACGTCTATTAGCGATTTTACGATCTAATTGAAGTTCCATGTTACCAGTACCTTTGAATTCCTCAAAGATCACCTCGTCCATTTTAGAACCAGTTTCTGTTAATGCTGTAGCTAATATCGATAAAGAGCCACCATTTTCAATTTTACGAGCGGATCCAAAGAAACGTTTTGGTTTATGTAATGCATTTGCATCAACACCACCTGATAAAACTTTTCCAGATGATGGAGAAACAGTGTTGTAAGCTCTAGCTAAACGTGTGATTGAATCTAATAATATACAAACATCATGACCACATTCTACCATTCTTTTTGCTTTTTCAAGCACCATGTTAGCCACTTTTACGTGACGATCAGCTGGTTCATCAAAAGTAGATGCAATAACTTCAGCTTTCACACTTCTTGCCATATCTGTAACCTCTTCAGGTCGTTCGTCAATTAAAAGGACAATTAGATACGTTTCAGGGTGATTAGCAGCAATTGCATTTGCAACGTCTTTTAATAACATCGTTTTACCTGTTTTGGGTTGAGCAACGATTAAACCACGTTGACCTTTACCGATTGGAGCAAATAAATCCATTACTCTTGTTGATAAAGTCTCTTGCTTGTGTCCCGTCAATTTAAATTTCTCATCAGGAAAGAGAGGAGTTAAATATTGAAAGGGTACACGATCACGAATATATGAAGGGTGACGACCATTGATAGATTCTACTTTTACTAAAGGAAAGAATTTTTCACCTTCTCTTGGTGGTCGAATAGAACCTTTAATTGTATCACCGGTTTTAATACCAAATAATTTGATTTGACTTTGAGATACATAAACATCGTCAGGTGAAGATAAGTAGTTGTAATCTGAAGAACGTAAGAATCCGAATCCTTCAGGTAATACTTCTAATACTCCTTCAGCTGTAACAATACCAACTAAATCATAAGAATCATCTTCTTTTTCAATAACTTGTTGATTGTTATTTTGATTGGATTGATTCTGATTGTTTTGCTGTTGAGGATTATTTCCTCTATTATTGTTTTGAGGTCTATTTTGATTTGGGTTTACCCTAGGTTGATTTTGATTATCGCCTTGAATAGTTGTTTTTTTGTAATTTGGATTGTTTGGATTCCTATGATTACTATTTTGATTTCTATTTTCAAAACGTTCTCTTTGTTGCCCAGAAGGATTTGGATTATTCAATAAATTAGTTCCTTCTCTTTTAGGTGCTTCTTGAACAATTTCAACTGTTTTTTCTGCTTTTACAGAAGTTTCAATAGTTGAATCTTTTCCTTCACTTGCAAATAAATCAGATTGTTTTTCTTTTATAGCACCAGATGAAGCTAATTTCTTAGGTGTCCTAGCTCTCTTTGGACGAGGGTTTTCAACTTCATTTTCTATTGTTTGACTTTCGTTAACATCAGAAATGACTGCAACTTCTTCTTTTACTTTTTCAACTTTTACAGGTTTAACCGCTTTTTGTTTTACAGTTTTTTCTGCTTTGATTGATCCGTTTTTAGAAGAATCATCACCAGAGATAATTTTTTCAATTAATTCAGCCTTTTTTAGACCTTCAAAGTTTTGAACTCCAGCACCTTTAGCAATTTCTCTTAAGTCAGGAAGTTTTTTGCTCTCTAATTCTTTTTTATCCATAAAAAATGATAAATGTAATGTATTTTGAAAACCGAGGTTTGTTTTGAAATTTTCTTGATTATCACGAGATAGAAATGATTATTAAGTAATCTCGTGATGCAATATTAATGAAATTCTTTTTTACCGCAATGAAAAATTAAAAAAACGTTGAATTAGATATTAACAAAATACTATTAATTAAAATGAATGGTCTTGAATATTAATTTAAGAATAAAAAATCTTCAATTTTTATATGCTATCTTTGATTTAAAATTAAGTTGTAAAATGAATCTATTAATCAAATTATTTAAAAAGACTGGTCTGTTTGTTCAGATTTATATGTTAATTGGTTTTTTGTTTTTTTTAGAATATAAACTACCGAATATTAATTCAATGGTATTTATCGTTCTTAGATATATTGCTATTTCAATATTGTTCTTTTTGTCATACAAAGGCAAAAAGATGTCTTTATGGATATTTGCAGCAATGATTTTCGGAGTTGAATTTGGAATGGATTTCCCAACTATTTCTTTAGAAATGGCACGTTTTGGGAAAATATTCTTGAATTTAATAAAATCATTAGTTGCACCTTTAATTTTCGCAACATTGGTTGTAGGTATTGCAGGACATAGTAATATCAAGCAAGTTGGTAGAATGGGATTGAAAAGTATTTTATATTTTGAAATCGTAACTACAATTGCACTTTTCGTTGGTTTATTAGCAATTAATACAACTCAAGCAGGGAAAGGTGTTAACATTGAAGCAAGATCAGAAGATAGTGCAAAAGCAAGCAAATTTTTAAAAGGTGCGAGTGTTGATATTGGAAGTAAGAAAAATATAAATTTTGCAGATATAAAAAATGACTCAACATTAACAGATGCACAAAAATTAAAAATTCAAATTGATCAGCAAGTCGATTTTAAATTAGATTCTATAGCCAAAGTGAATCAACCAAAAAAAGATCATTTAGTTGATATGTTCCCTGAAAATATTACAAAAGCGATTACAGAAAACAATACACTTCAAGTCGTAATTTTCTCTATTATTTTTGCTATTGGCTTAGGAATGGTTAAAAATCAAGAGCATAGAGGCACCATGCTTAATTTCTTTGAAGGCTTGAGTCAAGTAATGTTCAAGTTTACAGATATTGTTATGTATTTAGCTCCTTTAGCAGTTTTTGGTGCATTGGCTAGTACAATTGCAACTTCAGGAGTAGAAGTATTACAAAAATTATTCATGTTGGTCGGTACACTTTACATTGCATTAATTGCATTTGTTTTATGTGTTTTTCTTCCTATTGCTTTAATTGCAAAAGTTCCGATTAAACAATTTTTAAAAGCAGTTTCTGAGCCAGTTTCATTAGCGTTTGCGACGGCAAGTAGTGAGTCTGCCCTTCCTATTGCAATGGAGAATTTAGAGAAATTTGGAGTATCTAAAAAAGTTGTTGCTTTCGTATTACCTACTGGGTATAGTTTCAATTTGGATGGTACAACTTTATACCTTTCATTAGCATCTGTATTTGTTGCTCAAATGTGTAATATAGATCTAACTTTAGGTCAGCAAATTACAATGTGTCTGATTTTTATGTTGACAAGTACAGGTGTAGCAGGTGTAAGAGGTGCCTCATTTGTAATTTTAGCAGGAACAATTGCAGCAATGGATATTGAAGGATTTAATCCTGAACGAGCAAGTGTGATTTTAGCTGTTGATGCTTTAATGGACATGGGAAGAACAAGTATCAATGTATTAGGAAATTGTCTAGCTTCAGTAGTTATTGCAAAAAGTGAAGGTGAGTTTGATATTGAGAAAGCAAATTCTGATTTTCAAGAAGAAATAGCTGATTTATCCGTATAAAATCGTCTCTGTAATTTATTTGATAACGGTAATTTTTTGTAATGCTATTTCTGGACTAGATATGGTTCAAAAAAATAAGGGTGTCCATAAAGGACACCCTTATTTTTGTTGTGTTGTTACTATCAGCAATATTAATACTGCATATGTCTTTCTTTTTTATCTTGATAAATATCTGGTATGGTAACCAAAATCCCCGTCTCTTCCACATTTCCAAAATCAGGATTAACAGCAGTTCCAAATGTTTTCATCGTTGGAGATAAGTTCATGTAAATATTAACCAAAGGAGGAATGTTTTCACCATGATTTCTAACAAAACTATTTAACACTTTGAAACCATCTTTAAATTCCAAACCTTCAAACATTTTTTCTGTTTCTTCACAATTGTAGTTTTGAACCAATGGATGGAAAGGTTTCATTAAATTTTCTTTATCTGGAAAATAATGATGCATAAAATGTAGTAAAACATCTCTACTTTCACTATTGTATGTAGGGTACATGGTAACTTTACCAAAGAAATATTTAATAGAAGGATTTTCAACTATGATAGCGCCTAATCCGTCCCAAATATTATCTAAGGCAAATAATCCTTTTCGTGGGTTAACTGAAGGTTGGAAATTAGGTTGTACCCAACTTCTTCCTAGTTCTATTGTATGTGGTAAATATTCTTGAACGAATTTTTCGGTAAAATCAAAATAATGACTTGTAGAAAGTAAAATCTCGTCCGAATTTAAAGTGTCTTGACATTTTATAAATCG
>CALPVI020000148.1 GCA_943326975.2 Actinomyces viscosus
AAAATTAGGTGATCTTTCTTTTAAGGAAAGGGATTATGTCGTTGCTCAAAAGTATTATAATCAATGTGCAGATGTAATTGATAGTTTATACCCAAATGCATTTGTAATAAAGAATAAAGCTGATAAATTAGCTGATTTAGTTGCTGCGGTTGAAACAGCAATTTACGAAGACAGTGTTCAAAAAGTAGCTCAATTAAATGAAAGTGAGCGTATTGAATATGTGAAATTTGTAATCAAAAAAACAAAAGAAGACGAAGCAAGACGAAAAAAATTAGAGGCTGAACGACTTTTAGAATTACAACAAAATCAAAATACAACAGCTCAATCAAACGGTAATGGAAGTAAATGGTATTTTACAAATACCAAAACACGAACAGAAGGATTCGAAGAGTTTAAAAAAATATGGGGAACTCGTGAAAATGAAGATAATTGGAGGCGAAGTGAAAAAATCGTAATGTCTCTTACTGATCCTGCCGATCAACAACAAGATTCTTCATTAGCTATACTAAATAATGCTGATACAAAAAAGCCAGATAGTTTAACAGTTGAAGGATTAATGAAGAACTTACCATTAACTGATTCAGCATTTGCCGCTTCTGTTCAAAGATCATTAAAAGCACATTATGATGCTGGTTTAATTTATAAAAATCAACTAAATGAAAATCAACTTGCTGTAAAAGAATTTAATAGTGTGCTGGATAAAGAAACTGTTAGTGATGTTAAACTTCTATCAGCATTTCAATTATACAAAATGTATGAAAACAGTGAACCTTCTAAATCGGAAGAGTACAAAAATTATATTTTAAATCACTTTCCAAATTCTGATTATGCAAATTTTTTAAGAGACCCCGATTTCTATATTAAAAAGAAAGAAATGGATGCTTTATCAGAAAAAGCCTATTTAGCTACATTGGATCGTTACCATAGAAAATTATATTACCCAGTTATAGCAAAAGCAGATGAAGTTATTTTCAATGAACCAAAAAATGTTTTTAGAGCCAAGTATATGCTCTTGAAAGCGATGAGTGTAGGTCAAACAACTGAAAATAAAACTGATATAGTTCCTATTTTAAATCAATTAATTCAAGATTATCCTAAATCGCTTGAAGCAACTAGAGCAATTGAATTATTAGATATAATTAAAAATGGTGTTTCCAAAAATGTTATTGTTGATAATTCTATTAAATCTCTCTATACTTTTGATGATAAAGTGAAACAATGGGTGATAGTTTTCGTAGGAGAAGGAGAAAGCTCTAATGCGGCGAAAATTAAAGTATCAGATTTTAATAGAGAATATTATAGCAAAAATAAATTAAGTGTAAGTTCTAAAATTTATGGTGATGATCAAAGTATTGTCTTGATTCAAGAATTTAATACGGACATAGAAGCAAGTTCTTATGTTAAAACATTTAAGAATACACGTAAGTATTTATTTGAATTGCAAAAGGCTAAGATACTTGTAATAAGCCAAGAAAATCTGATTAAGCTATTTGAAACGCAGAAGTTAAAAGAGTACGAAGATTTCTACAACGAACATTATTAACGATGCTTAAAAGAAAAGAGAAAATTCAATTTGAAAGTCCTGATAGATTAAATCGAATTGTTGAAGGAACAAAGATTATTGGCGATTTTATTGCGGAATCAAATATTAGAATTGATGGTGAGATAACTGGAAATGTTGTTTCAAGAGCAAAAGTTGTAATTGGAGAAACAGGTGTTATTAAAGGTGATGTATCTTGCGTTGAAGCAGATGTTGAAGGTAGTGTTCATGGTAATTTAGAAATAGAAGATTTACTAGTTCTTCGAGTTAAATCAAAGGTAGAAGGTAATATTATGACTTCTAAATTACACATCGAAGAAGGTGCTGTTTTTGTTGGTAGTTGTAAAATGTCAGGACACTCATTAAATACCAAGTCATCAAATGAAGATGATTTAGTTTATTAAATTTCTATTATTTATTCATTTAATCTTTAGTTATGGCTAAGCGAAAAATTTCAAAATTTGCAAGATTTTCTTCTATGGGAATTCAAATGGCCGGAACAATTGCTGTTTTTACTTGGCTTGGAACTTATTTAGATAAAATTTATCATACTAAAACACCCTGGTGGACGATTTGTTTATCTTTATTTGGTGTTACTGCAGCTTTGATATTGGCTATTCGTGATGTAATTAAAATTAGCAACGAAAAAGATGATTAAATCCTAC
Organism: Actinomyces viscosus; assembly: GCA_943326975.2. Taxonomy (GTDB): domain Bacteria; phylum Bacteroidota; class Bacteroidia; order Flavobacteriales_D; family Crocinitomicaceae; genus CAIUKX01. The sequence continues at coordinate 2,206 of CALPVI020000148.1, forward strand.
ACTTCACGATTATTACTTTTTGGTTTACCAATTTTACTGATTGATTGTATAGCTAATTATTATTTTCAATCTTGGTTCGTGTTTTTATCACTTTTAAGGCTAGATATGGTAGTTTTCTTTCTATTCCTTTTGGGAATTATTTTAATCGCTCCAGCACTTCAAAAAGACCCTAAAAATTTTGTAGGTAAATTTTTAATCCTTACAACTGTTCAGATGCTTTCTATTATGTCAGTATTTGCTGCTATTGTGTTTGTGAAGTTTCAAAGTTTGCAATTTGTTATTTTACATACACTTGCTTTTTTTGTAGCATTAATGATTATTCAATCTGTTTTGTTAGTTAAATTAGTTAACAAGAATAAATGATAGCTTCCCCAGTTATTTAGTTTTTTTGATTGGTAAACTTACTTCTATTTTCATATTTGTATCTACACCATCTTTTTCATTTCCAACTCCATAATCTAATCTATTAAAAGAAAAAGTTGCAATAATTTTTGCTTTACTTTTTGATTTTTCAAATTTGAATGGTACGATAATTTCTTTCTTTGTTCCATGTAAATCAAATGTGCCGTTTGCATTAAATCCCTTTTCATTTTTTGAAATTGATGTTGTTACAAAAGTTGCAAATGGATACTTTTTTATATCTAACCAATCCGAATTTTTTATATGACCATTTTGAACTTCATTACCTGTATTTACACTTGATAAATCTATGCTTAATTCAAATTTTGATGTCGTTAAATTCGATTCATCAAACGCCACTTTACCTTCCATTTTTTTGAAGACACCTACCACATCATTATTCGAGAATTGAACTGAAAATTCTTTTGTTATTTTCCAGTCCTGTTTGCTCATAAAAGCAAACGCTATCCATAATATAGATAGCGTTGCAAATGATAATTTTATTTTATTCATGTTAGTTTTTGCTGTATTCAACATCAGCGTTGATTTTTACTTCATCACTAATTACTGCAGTTGGCATAGTTGATGCTAATTTAAAATCTGAACGTTTGATAACTCCAAATATTCTGAAACCAGCCATTGATTTTTTGTTCATTGGATGTGTCGTTGTTCCGTTATATACTGCAGTTAAAGTTACTTTGTTTGTAACTCCATGTAATGTTAAGTCACCTTCAACTTTATAATTGTTATCTTTTCCTTTTATAAAAGATGTACTTTTGAATGTAATTTTTGAATTGTTTGCAGCATCAAAAAACTCAGCTGTTTTTAAATGATCGTCTCTCATTGTATTACCTGTACTGATACTTGCAGTTTCTGCAGATAATTCTATTACTGCATCAGAGAAATCTGCTTTTGTAGCTGTAATTTTAGATTCGTAGTTATTGAATTGTCCATGAACATCATTAATCCCTAAGTGATTAATTGTAAATCCTAAATTAGAATGTACGTTATCTGAAGACCAAGTACTTGTTTCTAATTTTACAAAAGAAAATAAAGCGAAAGCCGCTACTGCAAATAATGTTACTTTTTTCATTTTTAATTTAATTTTATTGTTTATATTTAACTTAATATTTACCTAGACAAATATTTTTTTCAAAAGTAGAATATTCGTTCTATATTTGTACTAACTATATTATAATATATTACTATACTATAATATACTTATTTGAAAATTAATAAGATATGAATGCAGATTTAAATTTTCAGGAAGTAAAAAGTTGTTCAAAGCAATACGTACTTGCTATTAACGACACCTTGAATGTAATGAGTGGTAAATGGAAGTTGCCCATTTTAGGCTCATTGATGTATGGGAAGAAACGTTTTAAAGAATTGGAGAATGATATTAATAAAATCACCCCAAGAATGTTATCGAAAGAACTAAAGGATTTAGAAATGAATGGTATTATAAAACGTACAGTTCATAATACCACTCCAGTTTCTGTTGTATATGAATTAACTCCTGCAGGAATATCTTTTCAATCGGTATTGGATGCTATGTTAAAATGGGGGTTAGAACATAGGAAAAACACCATTAATGCTAATTAGTTGAAACTATAATAGGGAGCAATCATTATATAAACTATAACGCCTGTTACTGCAACATAAAACCAAATTGGCCATGCAAAACGTGTCCATTTTTTGTGTTTTTCAAAGTTACCTTGCCATGCAAATAAGTATGTAAATAATACTATTGGTACAACTACAATACTCAATAAAATGTGTGAAATTAAAAGAAAATAGTATAATCCTTTTTGACTACCACCATAAGGGGTAGGTTCACTCGTCATATGGTATGCTACATAACATACTAAGAACAAAAGCGATAATAGTAGAGATAATCGAATGTATCTTCTATGTGCAACCTGGTTCTTTCTCTTGATTGCTATAAGCGCAAGAATTAAATATACTGCCGTGACACCATTTATTGTAGCATAAAATTTTGGTAAGAAGTTTAAATCGACTCCTTTTATTTGTACTTTAAAAAGGATAGCAACTACTAATGGAATTGCAATAGCTGCAGTATAAATAGCGATTTTTACCTTTTTTAATTTTTTTTCATCAGTTAACATTGTACTCATACTTCAATAGTTTTCGTAATTCTTTTTCTAATCGTTTTACTTCTTTAGGTTCTGTACCCATATAAACACCTCTCACATAACCTTCTTTATCAACTAACGTAAACGCACCCGAATGTGCATATCCTCCAGCAGATTCAGGATCTTGTCCTGCAAATATCTGAAAATGATTGATACCTAAATCATGTGTAAAATCCTCTTTTCCTGTGAAGAAATACCAATTTTTAGCGGTTATTTTGTATTTCTTTTTGTAACGTCTTAATTGACTTGGTGTATCTCTTTTTGGGTTTATGCTAAAGGACATGAATTGAACTTCATCAGCAATGTCTTTTGTAGCATCATTTAGTTTTTTAAGATTCTTTGTCATCGAGGGACAAATAGTTGGGCAATTCACAAAAAAGAAATCTGCAATCCAAACTTTACCTTTCATTTGTTTTGATGTAATTCTTACAGAGTCTTCATTCAAAAAGCTAAATTCAATCATTTTAGGGTAAACAGTATCAGCAATTTCTTTTCCATCTACCATTCTATATTCTAAATCAAAGTTTCCTATATATGGTAAAACTGAAACCTTTTTTACTTCGTTATTACATGAAAATAAAAACAGGATTAGGATTCCTAATAATATAGTTTTCATCTATCTAATTTTTTTGTTGAAGTTCTTTTTTACGTTGTTTTGCATATTGCTTTTGTAATAAGGCAACATGTTGGTTCATCCTTCTTATTTCACCTTCCGTTTTTCC
>CALPVI020000149.1 GCA_943326975.2 Actinomyces viscosus
ATAATTTACCACAATTAAATTTAGAAGAGCAAAGGGTGTTAGGTGTATTAATCGAAAAGAGTAAAACAACTCCTGATTATTATCCGCTTACATTAAATGCATTGGTAACAGCTTGTAATCAAAAGAGTGCACGTAATCCGGTTGTGGATTTTGATGAGGAAACAGTTATAACAGCAATAGATTCTTTAAAGAAAAAACAATTGGTTGCTTCGGTAATAGGAGGAGGAAGTAGATCGTTAAAATACAGGCATACAATTTCAGTTGCTTATTCTTTGGATTTAGCTGAGGCTTCGGTGATTTGCTTGTTGTTATTGAGAGGACCACTTACTACTGGAGAAATAAAATCAAATGCGGGTAGGTTATATGATTTTGACAGTTTAGATGAGGTAAATACGATTTTAGAAAATTTATCAAATGCTGAAAATTCTTTTGTGAAATTATTACCTAAAAAGACCGGACAAAAAGAAGCTCGATATGTACATTTATTTGGAGAAGTATTTTCAGTAGAAGAAAATTCTTCAGAAGGAACTATACATTCGGGTAAATTAGAAGAACGAGTACAATTGCTTGAGAATGAATTAGCATTATTAAAAGATGCTTTCGATTCTTTAGTGAAAGAACTAAAAGGATAATTAGCGCTTTTTTTTCAAAGATTTGTCCTAATTGAAATAATAAAAATACATCTCGAAATTTTGTATATTTGATTTCGAAATTTGACTTGCATAAATAATGAGTACAACTGTTGAAAATTCAGGAAAAGTGGCCGAAAAAGTTTCCAAAGAAACAATTTTTAAAGCTTTTCAATTGATGTGTACTGCTAAAACAATGGCAGAAAAATATGAGGCACACAAAGAAGTGTCTGCGAAATATGTTCATGCAACATCTCGAGGTCATGAGGCTATTCAGTTAGCAGTTGGAATGCAGTTGAAACCACAAGATTGGGTGTCTCCTTATTACAGAGATGATAGTATTCTTCTTGGAATAGGGATGAAGCCTTACGAATTAATGTTGCAAGTTTTTGCAAAAAAAGACGATCCATTTTCAGGAGGGAGAACCTATTATTCTCACCCTTCTTTAAATAGAGAAGATATGCCTAAAATCCCACATCAATCCTCAGCTACTGGAATGCAGGCTATTCCTACAGCGGGTGTTGCGATGGGTATTCAATATAAAGAAAAGACGGGTATTGCAATTGATTACAATGGAGAAAATCCAGTTGTAGTTTGTTCTTTAGGAGATGCATCTTGTACGGAAGGTGAAGTTTCAGAAGCCTTACAAATGGCTGCATTAAAACAATTTCCAATCGTATTTTTAGTTCAAGATAATGGTTGGGATATTTCAGCAAATGCAGCTGAAACTCGTGCACAAGATATGACTGAATATGCAAGAGGTTTTAATGGAATTGAAGTTAAAACAATTGATGGAAGTGATTTCAATTTGTCATATCAAACTGTACAAGAAGTTTTCGAAACAGTTAGAAAAGAAAGAAGACCTTTTATTATTCATGCAAAAGTACCCTTGCTTGGACATCATACTTCTGGTGTAAGAAAGGAATGGTATCGAGATGATTTAGAAGAAGCAGCAACACGTGATCCATATCCAAAAATAAAGGATTTGGCAAGATCGGTAGGAGTAGATGAAGCAGATTTAATTAATACAGAAGTTGAAATAAAAAAAGCAATTGATATTGCTTTTGATGATGCATTTAATGCTGAAGATCCAACGCCAGATTCAGTATTAAATCACATTTTCGCTCCAACACCAATCACAGAAGAAAAAGGAGAGCGTTCACCTGCTGGAAAGAAAAAAACAGTAATGGTTGATAGTGCTTTATTTGCAGTTAGAGAACTGATGGATAAACATCCTGAAGCGTTACTATATGGTCAAGATGTTGGTGGAAGATTAGGAGGTGTATTTAGAGAAGCGGCAACTTTAGCTCAAACATTTGGTGATGATCGAGTGTTTAATACTCCGATTCAAGAAGCGTTCATTATTGGTAGTACAGTTGGAATGTCTGCAGTTGGATTAAAGCCAATAGTTGAGGTTCAATTTGCAGATTATATTTGGCCAGGATTAAATCAATTATTTACAGAGGTTAGTAGATCAAATTATTTATCAAACGGTAAATGGCCTGTAAGTTGTATTATTCGTGTTCCAATTGGAGCTTACGGTTCAGGTGGTCCTTATCATTCGTCAAGTGTAGAGTCTGTTTTAACGAATATTAGAGGAATCAAAGTTGCATATCCTTCAACGGGTGCAGATTTGAAAGGATTGATGAAATCAGCATTTTATGATCCAAATCCAATTGTGATGTTGGAACACAAAGGATTGTATTGGTCAAAAATACCTGGGACAGAAGGAGCTATGTCTGTAGAGCCAGATGAGGATTATGTTATTCCTTTTGGTAAAGCTAGAGTTGTTCAAGAAGCATCTCAAGAAAATATAGAGCAAGGGAATTCATGTGTTGTGATAACTTATGGTCGTGGTGTTTATTGGACCTTAGAGGCAAGTAGTAGTTTTGCGGATCAAGTCGAAATTATTGATTTGAGAACTTTGAATCCAATCGATACAGATAAGATAAATGAAGTTGCCAAAACACACGGTAAAGTTTTATTGGTAACGGAAGAATCAATAGAAGCTACTTTTACTTTGGGATTAGCCGGAAGAATTCAACGAGATAATTTTAAATCTTTGGATGCACCAGTTATGATTGTAGGTTCTATGGATACACCAGCTATACCATTGAATTCAACTTTAGAAGCAACGTTATTGCCAAATGCTGAAAAAGTAAAAATAGAATTAGAGCGACTTTTGGCTTATTAAGATAAAAAAACAAGTTATGAAAGGGAGATTAGTACTAAATCTCCCTTTTTTTATATCTTTTCAAAAATCAATTAATTTAAATTAATTGATTTATTTTTAAGAATTTAACTTTTAAATATTAATTTTTCAAGTTTGGTTTAATCTTTAGGTGGATTGAATATTTTAATCCGTGATGGTTGTTTTTGACTTGATAGAAAAAATAGATAGAATCGTCTTTTTCAATGAATTTTATGTTACCTCCCATGTGTTCGTTTTCTGTAGTTAAAGCATAATTGTTTATTATTACAGGATTATTTGAGTGAGGATAAAAGTGCTTTCCGTTGTCAGTAGAAATAAACAAGCCTAACTGAGCATCATCAACATTTCCCGATTTTTCCTTGTACATATTTCTATACACATAATGAGATGAAAATCCATCATTTGTTTTTTTCGTACCAGATACAACTAATAAAATGGTATCCTTTTTCCATTCAATATAATCAGGTTCAGAACTTTCGAATTTACTTCTCCAACCACTGTGGTTTGAAATGACAGGATTTGAATTTGAATTTTTCCAATGAAATAAATCGGTAGAATATGCAATCCCAACATTTTCAATATTCTGATCATTGATGCCATCATAAGCAAGAATGAATTGATTCTGTTTTTTCGAAATCTTTCCATTGAAACAACCTTTGTTATTCCAAGCGGTTAAATATCCAGGTTTTAAAATTTCATTTTTATAAATTTTGAAATCATGGTTCAATAGTTTACTTTCTCCAATACCAATTGATTGTAAACCTTTTTTATTTGTTCCAGAAAAGATGAGGTAATATTTGTTTTTATGTTCTATAACATCAGTCAACCAAGGAGTTTGTTTCGTTTTAAAATTTAGTTTTGCCCAATTTATATTTTTGAAGTTCAAATAAGTTAAAAGTGGTTTCCCATTGTTTACAGGTTGCCAATTGATTAAGTTTTCTGATGATGCACCGTAAATTTGTCTTTTTGGATTATCACATTCTTGAAATAATAGCATCCATTTTTTTTTATTTAAATCATAAAATATACCACCAAATGAAATACTATTTCCTGTAAAATTTTTCCATTTTTTTAAGTCTATTATATTTTGAGTGATTGTGTGTTTGAATTCGTTTGCTTGAAAATTCCAAAATACAATACGATTATTTTTTTTTAGTTTTCTATTTCCTTTTATCTGTTTCCCGATATATACTTTATTCTGATTGAAGTTTATTGAATCAATTAATGCTAAGTTTTCGTTCCCTGCATCTTTCAGTGCAATTCCATTTCCCCAACCAATTATCCATTTTTTTGGATTGTGATTTTTGAAATAAGTCGGAATTTTAATTTTGAATTCAGTAGTATTGATTTTTTTAATTACAGTAATATATTCACCCTCAATTTGATTGTTTTGTTCCTGGTTTATAATCATTGTTTTTTCATCGAAATAAAACGGAAAAGTTTTTTCAGTAGCTCTATTTTCTCTACAAGAAATCAAGTAGGAGATAGAAAAAAAAGCAATGAAATAAACTATTTTCATTAGTTGTTTTTAGATGATTGAAAATTTAATAATGTAAGATTTAAAATCAGAATAGGGAATAAGAATGCATCTGCAAAAAACCAGAAAAAGATATGTGAAAAGAATCCTAAGAAAAAAAAGAATTTATCATATTTCTTTGTGAAGAATCCAATTATATAAATTGCTTCAAGAAACAAACCTGCTAATCCAACTATGTAAAGTAAAGTTGTATGAGGGAATAAGGATAAGTAAATAGATGAAAATACAGAATCGGGATTATTGAAAATGTAAGAGCTTTGGTTGAATTTAAAAACATTTGTAAAATAATCAAATTCAAGGTAATTGCCTCTAAAGAATTTCCATAAAAATGCTGAAAAATAAATGAAGTAATGAACATAACGAGCAAATTCCCATAAAAATTTGGAGGTTAGGTTATTGCTAAATAAAAAAGGCAGAACCGTAAAAATAACACCATTAAATAAATGTTCATGGAATAATCCAAATGTGTTTCTTGATACTAGATAAATAAAGAAAATGCTGTAAAAACTAATAAGTAATTTTCTATTCAAAGGAAATAAGAAACAGCAAACAGTAAGTATAAATAATGTTGAATCAAATATTGATGCAATTATATGGTTTTGAGTAATAAAAGATGGGATAGATAAAAAATTAAAAATCCAATAAGTGATGTCGAAATCAAGGAATTTATAAGCAGGTTCACATAATTGATGTAGTAAAGTATTTGAAATAAAAAGATAAAATTCAAATGCAAGTATAACTCCGAAAAGTATTCGGACAATCTTTTTTCTCTCGTGTATTTCAAATGGCTTTATTTTTTCCATTTGTATTCAATTAAAGGGATAGTATCTCTACAAACAAGTTCATTTTTTTTATTGAAAGTTAATTGAATGATTTGTGTTTTGTAGCTAAAAATTTTTCTTCCTAATGTTTGTTCTATATATCTTTTGTACCAAAGTTTAAAATGTGGAAAATCTACTGAATTATTAGCGTAATTATCAAGCAAGTGTTTATATTTTGGGTTGTAATTACTTAATTTTGTTTGAAGAAATACAAAATTTTTATCGTGATTTCCATTTTCAATATATTGTCTCATGTAAGA
>CALPVI020000150.1 GCA_943326975.2 Actinomyces viscosus
AAACCATTGCATAAGCTTGTTTAGTAACTTTCTCTAAATCACTTAATGCTCCTGTACTTATTTTACCAAAAATCAATTGTTCAGCTGCTCGACCACCTAAAGCAGAACACATATCATCTAACAATTGCTCAGTTGTAGTAATACTTCTTTCTTCTGGTAAATACCATGCAGCGCCTAAAGATCTACCTCTTGGGACAATTGTTACTTTTACTAGCGGATGAGCGTATTCTAACAACCACGAAATAGTAGCATGACCAGCTTCATGGAAAGCAATCGCTTTTTTCTCACTTTTTGTGATGATTTTATTTTTCTTTTCTAAACCTCCAACAATTCTATCAACTGCATCTAAAAAATCTTGTTTTTCAACATGATGTTTTCCATGTCTAGCTGCTATTAACGCAGCTTCATTACATAGATTTGCAATATCAGCACCTGAAAAACCAGGTGTTTGTTTCGCTAAGAAATCGACATCCATTTTTTCATCCAATTTAATTGGTTTTAAATGAACTGCGAAAATTTCTTTACGCTCATTAATATCTGGCATATCTACATAGATTTGTCTATCAAAACGACCAGCTCTCATTAATGCACTATCCAATACATCTGCTCTATTTGTTGCAGCCAAAATAATTACGCCTGAATTAGTTCCAAACCCATCCATTTCTGTCAACAACTGATTTAAAGTATTTTCTCTCTCGTCATTTGAACCAAAACTATTGTTTTTACCTCTAGCACGACCAATTGCATCAATCTCATCTATAAAAATAATTGAAGGAGATTTTTCTTTTGCTTGTCTAAACAAATCTCTAACTCGTGAAGCACCAACTCCAACAAACATCTCAACAAAATCAGAACCAGATAAAGAGAAAAATGGTACTTGCGCCTCACCAGCTACAGCTTTCGCTAGTAACGTTTTACCTGTTCCCGGAGGACCAACTAACAAAGCTCCTTTTGGAATTTTCGCACCTAATTCAGTGTACTTTTTAGGATTTTTTAAAAATTCAACTATCTCTTCTATTTCAACTTTCGCTTCAGATAAACCTGCAACATCTTTAAATGTAACGTTTGTAGATTTTCCTTTTTCGTAAACTTTTGCTTTTGATTTACCAATATTGAATATTTGGCCTCCTCCGCCACCACCAGAACCACCTGACATTCTTCTCATTACAAACATCCAAATTACTACCAACAATACTATTGGCAATAAAAACCCAATAATACTTCCTAAATAATCATGTTCAGTTTTAGAAATATATTGAATTTCGCTTTTATGTTTTTTAGATAAATCAGTATTTAACGCATCAATTTTTGTTATAAAATTTCCAGCATCAATCAATTCTAATTCATACGTTGGATCGATTGTACCTATTTTTCTATTTGGATTTTTAAACAACTCACCCATTTGTTTAAACTCGCCTTTTTTCGAATTCTGAACAAATTCAGCTCCTTTTTTGTTTAATTTAAAATCAGCTCTTACACGATTAACAATAAAAACTTTTGAAACATATCCTTGCTCAGCAAGTTGAAAAAAAGTTTGTTGATTATTAATCACAGAAGATGAACTACTGCTCATATACCATTGTAATCCAATAATAGCAACGCCTATAATTGCATAAATCCAATAAATGGAAAATGTACTTTTCTTTTTATTTTCGTCAGACATAATTAATGATTTAATTCAGGTTAGGAATATTTGTACGTTTTGCATCAGCCCATAAATCTTCAAGTTCATAAAAATCTCTTGCTGGTTTGTAAAAAATGTGAGCTACTACAGACACATAATCAACTAAAACCCATTCGCTTGGACCTTTACCTTCAATATGCCATGGTCTTTCTTGTAAAACAGCACGAGTATGTCTAGCAACAGCTGAGGAAATACCTTCAACTTGAACAGACGAATCTCCAGTACATACAACAAAAAAATCTGAAACAGCACCTGATATCCCTCTTAAATCTAAGACTACAATATCCTTTGCCTTCATTTCTTGCATTCCTTCAACTACTGTATCACACAACAATTGAGAATCTATATTATTTAGTTTTTTATACATCTAATTTTATTATTACTACAAATCTAACTTTAAATTTTAAATTTACCTGAATTTTAACTGCTTTTAACCTTTCTTTTAAGAAATAATGATAGGAAAAAAAATAATTCAAATTGAGAGTGTTGATTCTACCAACAATTATATTGCCAATTTAGTAAATCAGAATAACATTGAACATGGTACGGCAATTTTGGCAGATGAACAAACAGCTGGGAAAGGACAAAAAGGGAATGTATGGATTTCAAAACCAGGTGATAACTTAATTACTTCAATCTTTGTTAAACATGAAAATCTGTCAGTTAACGAACAATATTTTTTAACCATATTTGTCGCAATTTCAGTTGTAAAAACGTTAAAAAAAATAGGTATTGATGCACAAATCAAATGGCCTAACGATATTATTGTAGGAAATAAAAAAATAGCAGGAATATTAATTGAAAATCAAATCAATTCAAACCAGATAAAAAGCTCAATTATAGGAATTGGATTAAATGTCAACCAACTAAATCTTGAGGAGATTGGCGGTACAAGTATTCGTTCAATTCTAAATCGATTTTATTCAAATTATGATATTTTACTTTCATTAATTTATGAATTAAATAAAGATTATATTCTAATTCAAAATAAATTATTCATTGAATTAAAAACAGAATACATGAATCTTTTATGGTTAATTAATGAAACTTCTTCTTTCATTGATTTGCTTACCAATTTAGAATTTAACGGAATTATCAGAGATATTGATTTAGATGGGAGAATAGTAATCGAAACGAAGGAAGGATTTAAAAGGTTTGATTTGAAGGAAATAAAGTTTAATGCGCGAATTGTTCCTTAAGCTTTTCAGACATGTGATTGAATAAATTAGTCAACGGTTTTTCAACTATTAACTTCAAAAACATACTTACTTCACCATCAAACTGAATATTTCCTTTTACACTATTTTCTTCCTTAATGATATTTAACGTTAGCCTAAAAGGAAATGGTGAATTAGGTCCTGATTTCATGAAAACCTTATCTAAGCCTTGATTTCCATCTTGAAGCAAAGAAATTATTACTCCACCTTGTACTTTAAAAGAACACTCTGTTGAAGATGCTTGCCAATCTGTAATCTTATCCTGAGGAAGTAAGTATAAAATATTATTTGAATCAGTCAAAAACTGAAAAATGTTTTCTTGATCAGATTGAACTTCAACTGTAACACTTTCAATTTTCATAAACTTATTTTTTCCAAGTTTCAGGACTATCTTTCCATTCTCTTAAAGAATCTAAATCAGAAGCGTTCACATATTCATGTTTCACAGCCTGATCTAATAATACCTCATAAGAAGTCAAAGTTACAAATGGACATTCAGCTTTTTCAAAGTTATTTTTAGCTTGTTCAAACCCATATGTAAAAATAGCAACAAGTCCTTTTACATCTAATCCTGCAGATTTCAATGCATCTATAGCTTTTATACTGCTTCCACCTGTGGAAATTAGATCTTCAATAACAACAACTTTTTGACCTTTTTCATAAAAACCTTCGATTTGGTTACCCATACCATGTTCTTTAGCAGAGCTTCTAACATAAATAAAAGGTAAACCTAACTCTTGAGCTACAAGAGCACCTTGAGCAATGCCACCAGTTGCTACTCCAGCAATCACATCAGGTTTGCCAAATTTTTCCAAAATAGACTCAGCATATGATTGACGTATAAAAGTTCTAATATTTGGAAATGAAAGAGTTACACGATTATCACAATAAATCGGAGATTTCCATCCAGAGGCCCAAGTAAATGGATTACTAGGTTCTAACTTAACAGCTTTTATTTGTAATAAAAATTCTGCTACCTTTAACGCTTTTTCGTTATTCATAATCATAGAGCAAATGTACAAAGTTTTTATTGAAAATACACCGATATTTATTCTTCATAAAAAAGAATTTTCTTCTCAAAAAGGAATAATCGTAAACATTGAAAAAATTAAAGATGTTAAAAATGTAATATTTAATTGGATTTCAAGCGATAAGACAAAAACGCCCATTTACATCATTCATTCTAATCCTAATAAAATTTTCACGCATCTTTTCAAAGATTTCGATTACATAGAAGCTGCTGGTGGTATTGTAGTACGAAAAAATACGTATCTATTTATCAAACGAAATGGTTTTTGGGATATTCCAAAAGGAAAAATTGAGAAAAAAGAAAATCCTGAAGAGGGTGCCGTTAGAGAAATCGAAGAAGAATGCGGTATTCTAAATCCAAAAATCGAAAAATTTATTTGTGAAACTTATCATACATATTTTTATAAAGGTCGTCCAACTCTAAAAAAAACATTTTGGTATTCACTTGAATATGAAGGGGGTAAAAAAGTAAAACCACAATTAGAAGAAGGTATTACTAAAGTAAAATGGCTTAAGAAAGATGAAATTGAAAAAATTGAAAAAAATACTTTTGCTTCTATAAAAGAGGTTATAAGCAACTTTTTTCAATAACTATCGTTTTGGTACAATAATTGATATTTTTTTATCAAATATAAATGAAGATTAAATTATTTATCGTAACCTTGTTTTAAAAAAAATAAAGATGAAAGTTATATTATTGACAATTTCAATGTTAACGTTAGGATTAACATTAAACGCACAAGAAGCTGAAAAGAATAAAGATGCTAAAGCAGAAACTAAAAAAGATGAAAAAAAGCTAATTACTTTTTCTACAGAATTAATTGAAAGATCTTCTGTACCTTATGATTCTCAAGAGTTATTTATTTTTGAGTTCAAAAATACTGGAAAAACTCCATTGCTAATACAAAATGTTCAAGCAAGTTGTGGTTGTACGACTCCAAGCAAACCTGAAGAACCAATTCAACCAGGTAAAAAAGGAGAAATTAAAGTGAAATACGATACTAAACGTGTTGGAGATTTTCACAAAACAATTACAGTTACTACAAATGTTCAAACTGAACCAATCATTTTAACGATAAAAGGTAAAGTATTACCTCAAGAGGTTAAACCAGCTGAGCAAGAACAACCAAAAAACTAATAATTGAAATAAAAATATACAAAAAAGGGAATCAAATGATTCCCTTTTTTGATTTATAACGATTTTGAAAAGAATATAAATCATTTTTGACTTAGTTCGAATATATTATTCTAACCAATTATCTTTTTTATTTAGAATTGTAATTTATAAACAAAATTTGGAAACAAACCAATTTGATATGCTGTATTAATTTGTCCATTTAAAGGATTGTATCTTTGGGCAAAAACATTTTTATGGTTCGTTATGTTTTGAATGTCTAAGTACCATGATTGGGCAATTTTTCGTTTTTTACTATTCATCGTAAATCCAATTTTCACATCCAATCGAAAGAAATTTGGGTTTCTTGCGGTGAAG